>NZ_JBEZEK010000018.1:0-133605 GCF_040648835.1 Micromonospora sp. NPDC049081
CTGGCGTATGCACGGGTCTGGAGGAGGCCGGGCACGGACTCCGGTTCGTAGTTCCGGATGCGGTCGGCGCTGGCTTCCAGTCGTACGAACAGGCCGAACCAGCTCGGCAGGCTGGTGTTGGTGTAGTCGTGCCACCAGGCGCTCGCGCCATTGCTTCGAGTCTCGGCGGCGAGCGCGAGCAGGTCGGCGCGATCGTCCGCGCTGGCCTCGTACAGATCGCACATGGCCTTGACTTCGATGTCGCGGAACTTGACGCGGTGGTCGCCGGCCTCAATGCGATGGATCGTCGCAGGGCTGCGCTGGAGAAGTGCAGCCGCCTTCTCCTGGCTTAGCCCGGCCTCCTTGCGGAGCGCCGTCAGCTTGCGGCCGATCCTCCGTCTCAACAGGGCTGATCCGTCCGTGTCGGGCACGGAGCCTCCTATCACCGATTTGCCAAATAGCAGCATACAAACGAGCGGCCACTAGATCACAGGGCGGCTTTTGCCGCCCTGACCAGGACTAACATCCTGCGATCAGCTTTAACATGCAACCCCTCTCATGGTTTCTTTCACTATGACGCCTTGCATCTTGCCTAGTTGCATCACACGATGACAACCAGCAAGCCGGTGCCGCAGAACAACCTCGCCACAGCGGCAGGAGCCGGGTGCAGGAGCGCGTGTCCGCCCATGCGGGGCGGTACCTGTGCCCCACGAATCGAGGGCACGGCCGGCTGCCGGGCAGGCCCAGCCATCCGTTTCACACCCAGGGAGGTGATGGCATTGACCCGTATCAAGTGGTTCGTTCCTCGGGACGGGCAGTCGTACCGGCCGTTCGGTATCGATCGGGAGGGCGCGGCCACGCTCTACGGTCACCGGGGCGGTTGGAGCCGATCCGACGAGGCCACGGCCCATGAGGTGGCGCGCGTCAACCGCCGATTCTGGGCCAGCCTCAGCCTCCGGACGCAGACTCCCAACCGCCCGAAGCGACGCCGCTGGCGTTGGTGGCCACGCGCATGACCGGCAGCAGCCATCCCCCGCCCCGGGTCGACCCCGGCACGCTGCTGCAACTCGACGGCGATGACTGGTCCTTCGGCCACGGCCTCACACCCGGAGTCCACGTCGATGTCGTCCTGGTACGGCTACGCACCGACCTCGCCCATCTCAGTGACGAGTGGATGTGGGTCCTCGGCCACCGTCCACAGTGCGAGTACCCGCACGTGGAGCAGCACCCGCCCTGCCTGGAACTACGGGTCCGCATCACCGCGCTGCGTCGTTACGGCCCCGCACGATGACCGGCACCCACGAGAGCGTCCACCCCGGTGCCCGGTACGACTCGGCCCGCAGGGCGGTCCTCGGCCACCTCGACCGTGCCTGCTTCGAGTGCCGCGACGACGGGTGCGCGCAGTACCGCTGGGCCGTCGCGGAGTTGCGTGACCACCCGATCGGCCGTGGCCTCCTCGAACGTCACGGCCTCCTCGACCCCTCCGACGATCCGACCCAGGAAGGCCAGCAGCGGTGACTACCTCCCCCGCCGGCGGCGACGAGCACACTCGGCCCGCCCACCACGCACCCGCCCCCGCCCACCGGCCGGCCCGCGCGGTCGCCACCGCACACCGTCAGCCGCCACTGATCGCCAACGACTTCTACTTCCTCGCCCATCACGATCAGACCGGGCAGCCCCGCCTGTTCCCCGCCGCGATCTCCCTCGGGCTGGCAGCCGGGCTGCTCATGGAGTTGCACTACGCCGGCCGAATCAGCTTCTCCCAGGGCGCGGTCCACGTCTGGCGCGACGGCCCCACCCCGGAGGACTGGCTGCAGCACAAGATCCTCGACCGGATGCTCACCGAGCCGCAGAACACCCCCGTCCGGCAGTGGCTGTCGTACCTCGCCACCACCGCCGAGGAACAGGTCGCCCAGCGTATGACCCAGGCCGGTCTGCTCCGGGAGCAGACGGCCGGCCCGAGGTGGCGACGGCGCACCGTCTACGTACCGACGGACATGAACGCCGCCGCCTGGCCCTGGGCCCGGCTGTCCCAACAGCTGCGCAACCGCCGCGACCTCTTCGAGCACGACGTCCTGCTCGCCGGTCTGGTCCTGCGCACCCAACTGGACACGGCGCTACTCGACGGAGCCTCCTGGCTCGCCCGTGACTACTTGGGCCGTCTGATCAGGCAGCTCTGGCCGCCCTGGCCGGAACTGCTCGGCGAACTCGGTGCCGCCGTCGGCGCTGCCGTGCTGAGCCATCGCACCTCCTGAGCGTGCGCGAGCTATCGCCTGCCCGGTGGTCGACAGCACCTCATTGATCAGAGAGACGGTTCATGACCAGCGGAGAACGACGCCTACCTCGGGCCTCCACCGGTCGGAACCGCCGGACACCGGGACAGGTGGGCGTCATCGTCGGTGTGCTGGTAGCAGCCGCCGTCGGCGGGAACCTCGCCGGACCGGCCGTCGCGGACTGCACGGCCACGCTGGGTCGCCTGCTCCGGCCGCTGCTCAGGCTGTTCATCGACGCGACGGTCCTCACCGGCGGCGGGACCTAGCCCACCGGCCGACACCCTTGTCCGCCGTCCCGTCGCCTGCTCCTCATCGTCCCCGAGGGAGTCCCATGTCCGTTCCCGTTCTCCGCCCACCCGCACCGGGCCCCGGTGTGGCGGCGGGGTCCTCCGCCATCGACTACCACCGGATGACCCGGCCGTGGGTCACCGCGTGGTGGCGTCCACCGCTGGCCGTCGCGGTGGCGCTCACCCTGGTCGTGACCACCATGGCGGTCACGGCCGCCGTGGAGCGGTCACTGCCGCCCCTGCCGGTACTCAGGGGGAACACGGCCTTGGCGTGGTCGTTCGCCGGCATCGCCGCCGCGCTGCCACTGGTCCTGCTGACGGTCCGCTGGGTCGAGCGCCGGCCCGCCGGCACGGTCAGCAGCGTCGTCGGCCGCCTCCGCTGGCGGTGGCTGGCCGTCTGCCTGGCCGCCGCCGCGCCCATCGCCGCGCTGTCCCTCCTCGTCGGGGTCGTCGGGGTCACGACCTCTGCCGCCGCGGCACCGTCGGATGCGGGTTCGACGTGGGTGGGCCTCGGCCCGTACCTCGGCACCCTCGTCATTGTCGGGGCGCTCATGGTCGGGCAGGTCGGCACCGAGGGTACCTCGGTCGGGGCGTCCTCATGCAGGGCGTCGGCTGGTTCTTCTGCTCGCCGTGCCCCGGCATCACCGTCCAGGCGGCCCTGTTCGCCGCGCTCCACGGCGTCGGCACCGTGGGCGGGCTGGCGGCGACCTTCACGATCGGCGTCGCGCTCGGCTGGCTCGCCGTCCGCACCGGCGGCCTCGAAGCCGGCATCGCCTTCCACCTCGCCTACAACGGCAGCATCCTGCTCGTCGCCGCCGCCGTCAGCGGCAACGACCCGGCCGCGAACCTGGCCGGTGCGCCCTGGCAGCTCGCCGCCGCCCAGGCCATCGGCGTCCTCGCCTACGTCTCCGTGACTCGCGTCCTGGCCGCCGTCGCACCCGCCGCCCTGTTCCCGCCCTACCCCACCGCCTAGCCCGTCCCGCCCCCACCCCCGCGCGGAAGAGAGAGCCCATGTCCCCCACCTCACCCGACACCATCTCCGCGACCCTGGCACGCGGTCGACTCGGTATCCCCTCCGTCGTGTTCTTCGTGATCGCCGCCGCTGCGCCGCTGACCGTCGTCGCCGGAGGCGCGACCACCGGGTACGCCGTCACCGGTGTCACCGGCATCCCGGTGGCGTACCTCGTGGTCGCCGCCGTGCTCGCGTTGTTCGCGGTCGGCTACGTGGCGATGTCCCGACACATCGTCAACGCCGGAGCGTTCTACACCTACGTCACCCGGGGATGCGGCCGCCCGGCCGGCGTCGCCGCCGCAGCCGTCGCGCTGCTGGCGTACAACGCCATGCAGATCGGCTTGTACGGCGGCTTCGGCGCGGTCCTCGCCCAGTTCCTCCACGACCGGTACGGGTGGGCCGTCACCTGGTGGCTGTGTGCCCTGGCCGCCTGGGCTGCGGTGGCGGTCCTCGGGGTGCTGCGTATCGACCTCAACGGCGCGGTCCTGGCCGTCATGCTGATCGCCGAGTGCGCGGTGGTGGTCGTCTTCGACACGGTCATGGTCACCCACCCCGCCGGCGGGACCGTCACCGTCGACACCCTCGCCCCGACGCACGTCCTCGCCGCCGGGATCGGCGCGGCGCTGGTCACCGCGATCACCGGGTTCGTGGGCTTCGAGGGCACGGTCGTGTTCTCCGAGGAGACGAAGGACCCGCGCCGCACCGTCGCCCGCGCCACGTACCTCGCCGTCGCGGTCACCGGCCTGCTCTACGGGCTGTCCGCGTGGGCGATGTCGGTCGCCACCGGCCCCGACCGGATCGTCGACGCCGCCCGCGCCGACGGCACGGACCTCATCTTCCACCTGGTCTCCCCGCACCTCGACGGAAGCGTCGTGACCATCGGCCGGGTCCTGTTCATCACCAGCCTGTTCGCCGCGCTGCTCAGCTTCCACCACACCGTGGCCCGGTACCTGTTCGCCCTCGGCCGGGAACGGGTCGTCCCCGCCGCTTTCGGCCGCACCAGCCGGCGCACCGGTGCGCCGAAGGTCGGCTCGATGACCCAGAGCGGCCTCGCGTTGGCCGTCCTCGTCGGCTACGCGGCAGCCGACGCGGACCCGATCGTGCACCTGTTCTTCTGGGTCACCGTCACCGGCGGGCTCGGCGTCCTGATCCTGATGACCGTCACCTCCGCCGCCGTCGCCGGCTACTTCGCCCGGACCAGCCACCACGAGGGCCACTGGCGGGGCACGGTCGCGCCGCTGACCGCCACGCTGGCGCTCGCCGCGATCCTCACCGTCACCCTCCGCGAGTTCGACACCCTGCTCGGCGTCGACACGCACTCCCCGCTGCGCTGGCTCTTCCCCGCGGCCTACGCCGCCGCCGCGCTGCTCGGCGCGGTCTGGGCGCTGACGCTGCGCACCACGAACCCGCCCGTCTACGCCGCCATCGGCTTGGGCGCGGACAGCCACACCCTGCCCCTGCGCAACGACCCGATCCGCCAACCGGCCTGACCCCGCGAGGGAGACACCATGCCCGACACCCACACCGTCGCCGTCCGTCGAGCGACACCCGAGAACGCGGGGCCGCTGATCGCCGTCCTCGCCGAGGCATTCCACGACGGACCCGTCGCCGACTGGCTGATACCCGACCCCGCCGACCGGCGCGTGGTCTTCTACCGCTACTTCAGAGACGCGTTCCAGCACGGCCTGGCGCACGGCCACGTCGACACCACCGCCGACCTGTCCGCCGTAGCGATCTGGTACCCCCGGCTCGACCCACCCCAGGGCCACACCCGGGAACGCCAGGAGGCGCTGGAACACGCCACCGGCCCCTACGCGCCGAGGTTCACCCTGATGGAGGCCATGTTCGACGCCTTCCACCCCGACGAGCCACACCACTACCTCGCCTACCTCGCGGTAGACCCGCAGCAGCAGAACCGGGGCATCGGCGCGGCCCTGCTCCACGACCACCACCGGCACCTCGACAAGCTGGGCCTACCGGCGTACCTGGAGGCCAGCAACACCCGCAACCGGCAGCTCTACCGCCGGCTCGGCTACACCGCCGGCCCACCGCTGATCCTGCCCACCGACGGCCTACCGATCTGGCGGATGTGGCGCGGCCGACAAACCCCCACCGGCCGCTCACCGTTCCCACCCGCCCCGCAGCCCCGACGGCCCACCCGGTGAACCCGATGGCCCAGATCCGACCCGCACAACCCGGCGACGTGCCCACCATCACCGCCCTACTCGTCGACGCCGTCACCGACGACCCCGTCGCCGAATGGCTGGTGCCCGACCCCGCCGAACGGCAGACGGTCTTCCACGGCCTACTGGCCATGGAGGTCGACCACGCCGTCGAGTGGGGCAACGTCGACGTCCCCCTCGACCTGACCGCAGTCGCGGTGTGGCACCGCCACCCCGTCCCCGACACCGCCGTGCTCTCCGAACACCACCTGGGCGTCTTCGCCGGCCGCGCGCTGCCCCGCTTCCGGCAGCTCCACGCACTCACCGGCAGCTACCGATCCGACGCGCCGCACCACTGGCTGTCCTGGCTCCACGTCACCCCCACCCGACGCAGACAGGGCATCGGCGGGCGTCTGCTCGACCGGCACCACCACCGTGTCGACCAGCTCGGCGACCCCTACGACACGGTCGTGACGACAGAGGCGGCCCGGGACTTCCTGAGCGGCCACGGCTACCGCGCCGGCCTGCCCCTGCACCTGCCCAGCGGGCCCCGGCTCTGGCCGCTCACCCGCAGCGGCAACCCCGCCGCCACCACGGAGAGCGCCGGGTCCGCATCACCTGAACTGACCGTTCCCTACGACCTCCGCGACAGGAGGCGCAAACCATGACCAAGGTCCGAACCGTCGCCGGGTGGCAGCGGCCCACCCGCGCCCTGGTCTTCGCTCTCGTTCTCGTCGTCACCGTGCCCACCGCCTGCGCCCCCGTCCGCACTTCCACGCCATCCGCCGACGTGGCCGTGCAGCCGTCTGCCTCTTCGACGCCGACGAACGAGCCGCGGACCGCGCAGGATCGGCTGCGCCTCCTGGCCGACGCGATCACACCGGTCGCGGCCGACGCCGAGCCCGGCCCGCACACCTACCTGCACGTCCAGTCGTGGTCCCGCGCGACGACGGTCGTCAGCCGGTGGGACATCCGTCGCTGGAGCCAGCCGGACGGGTCCGGTCGGGTCATCGAGCGCCGGTTGCCCGACCGGGAAAATCTCACCCGGCTACCGGACGGCAGCGACCGGGACGCCCTCGCGGCGGCACCCGTGGTGTCCGACGAGACATACGCACGCGGCGGCCTCGTGCGCCCCGGCTCCGAGCCGATTCCCGGCGATCGTGCCGGCCTTCAACAGCAACTCGGCACCATATCCCCGCCCGAGAACGGCCCCGGCTCGGTCATCACCGGCGTGGTGAGTCTGAACAACGAGCACTACCTCGGCCACCAACAGCGCCAAGTCATCCTGCTGATCCTGGCCGACCTGCCCGGCATCACGATCGACACCACCGCCGCCGACATCGCCGGTCGCACCGGGATCGCCGTGAGCCTCAACCGCGACGGATCCACCAAGCGCCTGATCATCCGCCCCACGAGCGGGGAACTCCTCGCCTTCCAGGAAACCTTCAACACCTGCCCGGCCCGAGGCAAGCCATGCCCCCGGCCCGGCCTGTTCGACTACCGGCTCTACCTCGAACGCAGCCGCACCGCACCGACCGACGGGTCACCCACAACACAGCGTTAAACCCGGCACCGGGAAGCCGTCGACACCACCTCGCGGTGATGCGCGCCCCGGTACCCCTCAGTCTCGCCGCGTTCGTCGCGGCGATCCCTCCGGCACGGTGCCGCAGGGGACAAGAAAGGAACCCATGAAGATCACCCTGTACCGGCCGATCGCCACCGGCACGGCCATCCTCGGCCTGCTGGCCAGCGCCATGCCGGCCTCGGCAGCACCGCACGACCAGCAGCCAGCGCCCTCGGAGGTCACGCCGTCCGTCGTCGGTGGACACGACGCCACCGAGGACTACCCGGGCATGGCGACGTTGCAGTACAACCGCAACGGAGTGTTCGGGCATCTGTGCGGTGCGACCCTCGTCGACCGCCGTCACGTCGTCACCAACGCACACTGTGTGACCGAACCCGACTCCGGCACCGTCGACCCAACGCTGTTGCAGGTCCGGATCGGCTCAGCCGATCGGACCAGCGGCGGCGTGGTCGTTGGCATCGAACGGGTCCTCCCACACGCCGAGTGGGACTGGGGCACCGGCACCGACCGGGTCGCAGACGTGGCCGTGCTCCGCCTGAACAACCGGGTCAACCTCAAGCCCTTCACCATCGCCCCTCGCGTCACCCGGCGAGGGGCGGTCACCCGCATCCTCGGCTGGGGATCGACCAAGGCATCGGGCGAGGGACCGCTCCCGGTCACCCTCCAGGAGCTGGACACCACCGTCACGGGCAAGACGGCGTGCGCGGCAGCGGGCATCACCGCCGGTGAGATCTGCATCGCGAACGTGAACGGCACCGACGGCGCCTGCTACGGCGACAGCGGCAGCCCCGCCCTCCAACGGCTCAACCCACGCACGTGGGCCGTCGTCGGCGGCGCAAGCCGCGAGACCGAACCCAACTGCGGAACGGGCCCAACCGTCTACACCTCCCTGCCCTACTACGCGGGCTGGATCCACCGAGTGATCGCCACCGGCAAGGTCCCGCCGCGCACCACCCCCGCCGACAACACCCCCTCGGCAACCACCCCATCGCTGCGCTGGACCAGCACGGCGTAAACGCCTGCGGCCCAGCCCGCCCCGGCAACACCCTCGCCGGGGCGGGCTGGCAGCAGCGAACATCCAAATTCAGGACGCAGACCGTGATCGGCCCTCGTGATGGCCGTGTTCCACCGAGCCTCCGCGACCGATGGCCGACAACTTCTCCCACTTGGAGCATGCCCCTGATGCCGCTGCGATGAGCGGAGGCTCGTCGTGATCGAGCTGGTTAACGCTGCCCTCCCCGACCGGGCCGAGTTCTTGGTGGGCTCGATCGGGACGGTGTGATCAACGAGCACGTGCCCGAACCGGCGGGAGCTCTACCCGAAGGCCCATTGACACCGGAGCATGTCCGGCTGTGCCCCGGCGCGGCTGACGCAGTGCGGGCGATCACCACATGCGGAGGCGTAGTCGTCGTGGCATCCAACCAGCCCGGCGTCGGGATGGGTCAGGTGACCGTCCGGATCCTGGCCCGTATACACGCGGCCGTGGACCGGCAACTCATTGCACACCGCGCGACCGTGCCGCTACCTCTACTGCCTGGACCACCTCGACGTCCTGCCCGCGTTCCTGCGGCAAAGGTGCTACTGCCGCAAGCCGGGGCCGGCCATGCCGCGCCGGGTGTCCCAAGTGACAGCCCGGCTCGGTGTCCGCTCCCGCTGGATGGTCGGCGACTCGGACACCGACATCCAGGCCGCCGACGCCGCCGGATTTCGGAGTGCGCTCGTACTCAACCCCGACTCGACACACCGCCGCAATGGAAGCGTGCACCCCACCGCGTCGGTCAATTCTCTCGCCGAAGCCATCGATCAAATCCTGCGAGCCGAGGCCCGGTAAGCGACATAGCGGCCATGTCGAGGGGCACTGGACGACCGGGGGCGCCGGGCTCATCAGAAGCAGCTCTCCCCAGACGCCGACGGCTTGTCGGTAGCGGGCCAGCAGTTGCACATCGACGATCCGGCCAGCGTCGCTCGGGCTATGGCGGACGTCGGCTATCACCACGGCCGGCCCGAGATCCTCGTCAACAACGCCGGCATCGCCATCGACCGAGGTCAGACCGCAGCTAGCTTCGAGCAGGTACGCACCACCCTGGACACCAACCTCATGGCAACCTGGCGCTGCTACACCGCCGCTATCCCCGAGATAAGGAAGAACCAGCACGGCAGGTGAACGTCACCAGCCACATGGGCACCTTCGCACAAATGGGAACGGGCAGCGTCTCCTACCGCTCGAAGGTGGCTCCCTACGAGGCACTGTCCTCATGAACAGACGTCAGGTCATGTGCGGGGCCGGCCACCGGCGACATCCTCGCCTCTTACCGCCACAATGCCGACGGAGGACCTCGCCGTACTCGTTCAGGCAGCGCGCAGCGGAGCAGCCAGGCCCGGTGCCAAGCCCTGGAACGTACCCGCCTCTTCTATGCCCGGTTGGTCCCGTAAAGCCGGTTGGAGATGCCACGGCGATTTTTGCATCATGTAACCCATGTCCCCTGTTCCCAGCACTCGATACGCGGGCTTCGTCGCTGCGGCCCGGCGCGTCGCGCCGTCGGTCATGCTGCCTGTGCTGGCGAACGCATCGATCCAGCAGCTCCGTGGCAGCAGCGTCTACCGTCCACGTGCGGACGAGGTAATCCAGGCGTGGGTCATCGCGGCGGCGGCTCGGGAGAACATCGCGTACGGCAACGAGTTCCGGCAACGGACGGTGTCCCGCAAGGACCTGCTCCGGCTCCGGAACACGTACCAGGAAATGCACGATCCCATCCTCAACACGGCCGGTCAGCCCGGTGCCGTGGAGTCGCTGATGGTCCGCACGGTGTTCGAGCAGTTCCCGTTCGCTCACTCACGCTACGAGGATCTGTCGCGCATCCTGCTCCTGTTCGACCGGGACTACTCCTCGTTGAACTGCGAAGTCCTCTCCGTCACTGCGTGGGAGGAGTTGCTGGGCGCTCCCCTGGAGCGGTTCATGCGGTCGGCGTTCTTCATCCTGGTCGGTGCCCTGTGCAACGGTGGACGGTTCGATCCGGGCTGGCTGTCGATGCCTCACTTCGCACCGGTGTTCGACGCGTACGAGATGGTCCCGGCCGAGGTGGTGGAGGTCTTCGACCGGGTGTTCGTGGCCGACTTCGCCGATGTGCACGCCCTGGCGGCAGCGAACCGCAACCCCGATCCGCATCTGCGGCGATTCGACCCGAACCCTCTGTTGGGGACACCGTTCGTCCGGATGCCCGACGGCACCAACTTGGCCCCGTGCGTGCACCTGGTCGCGCAGCGGGTCAGCCCTGGCTCGCTGTACTACGTGGGCTGGAACAAGTGGAAGAAGAAGTTCACCCGGGACTTGGGCAAGGTCACGGAGGCGTACGTCGGCGAGCAGCTCGGCCTCGTTAAGCCGCCCATCCTCCTACACGATGTCGAGTACAAGAAGGGCCAGCACGCCTCTGACTACGTGATCGGATACCCCGGCCTCACGGTCATTGTGGAGGTCAAGTCGGCCCGCGTGGCCCAGCCCGGACGGCTCGACGTGGATGGATACCTCGCCGACGTCGAGAAGGACGTCGGAGACGCGATGAAGCGGCAGATCAAGGTCACGGCGGACCTCATCAAGGCCGGGCATCCGGCCTTCCAGGGGATCGACCCGGCTGCCCAGATCCGCGGCATCGTCGTGACAGCGGAGCCTCACTACATGCTGAATAGCCCGATGTTCCGTTCCTTGCTGCCGGACTCGGGCTACCCAACCATCATCCTGTCGTTAAACGAGCTGGAGTTCGCGGTGTCAGCCGCTCTGGTAGGTGATCCGGCGGGTTTCTTCCGCGCGTTGACCGACTGGGGCCCTGACGGCATTGACGCGAACGCAGTCGCAAGCGCGCACGCCGCCAAGCTCGGCGAGCCGAACCCTCGCAATCCACTCCTTCAAGCAGCCGCCGAACGCGGCTGGGCGAAGGTTCTGGAAGGTGGATCGGCTGCCTCCGGCGGAGCCGCCGTTGCAACTTGAACCCGCCACCAGTAGCGGATCTCGGGGACTCCGTCACGGCCCGGGTACGTAGCGTCAAGCGTCGCGTTGACGGCATCAGCCAGCTCGCTACGGGACACAAATTGACCAGGACGCATTTGCGACGGCAACCGCTTCCGGGCCGCCCTGACCCCGGTGTTCGGCCTGATCACCGTATCCGGATGACGAGGCACCTTTTCTCCCCTCAGCCTAGCTTGCCAGCCCTGCCGACTATGCCACCGGCTATCAATACGCCCCACGTTCGGCAGCGACACGACTGACGGCAGACTGAAACCCCGGCCCACCTCACAGAACCTACGAATGCACTGTCGGCGACCTCTAGCCAACCTGCCGAGCTTCCGCCACCTCGGCTCCGCCACCCCGCCGCCGCACCTGAGGGCTGAAGGCCGGCATCCTAGGTCAGTTCATGGTGTCGTGCGAGACAGGGATTCTGCTCTTCGTGGCCTGCTCGACTGACGCCTCAGCGACGAGGCGGATGCTTCGTAACAAGCGGCGGAGACAGCGCGGACATCCCGTGCCTAGCGTCGCGCTGCGCCGGTCAGGTAGGCTATTACCAAGTAGGCAGCGCTTCACGAACAACCGCACTCTGTGCGATGGCAAGACCGGGCCTGCCCGCAGGGGCCGCCCGATGGCGAGTCGTATGGGAACGACTCGGTTCACCAGTCAAGTACTGGTCGAGCTGAATCGTGCCCTGCGCAGGTGTCTCTCGACCGGATAAGCGAGAGGCGAGATCGTGGGGCTCGTAGAACCGGGGCTCTGGGTGGCGCTCCCCAGCGCCATAGCTGTGATGTCTTCCTTGGCGTTTCGCCTGATACGCGACAAGATCCATGCCGATCGGGACAGGGCCATGCTGGAAGTCGCGCTACGTGATACGCGGCCTCGTGAGCGTCGAGAGATCATGGAAGGGCTGGCCGCTCTGCGTCCGCTCAACCCCCGGGTCCCTAATCATGACGAAGGGCCGAGAGTTGACCATCCACTGGCCTCTCCTGTTAGACGGCGTAGGAGGGGGCACCACTGACTGTGTGTGCTCAGCAACAACCTCAATGGGCGATCCTCCAAAGCCGCGTTCACCCGGCGACGACCCTCAGGTGCGGCGGTTCACCTCCGGTCCTGAGGAAGGCGACTGCCAGTTGGATCGCCGTTTCAGGCCGAAGTCGTAGGTGCTCGGCTGGGTATTCCGTGGGCACTCCGCCGAAGTCGAATCGGAGCGCCTCGGCCGGGGTTTCTACCGTGGGGTCCTCGATGTAGCCGCCGTCGTCGGCGATGTGCACCGCGAAGGCGTGGGTGGGATGGCCAAGGCCGATCTGAATGCCGGGTGGTAGATCGTCGGGGTCATCGGCGTTGTCGCTGAAGATGGTCAGCACGACGGGTTCGCCGGCCCGCTGGATCTCGCGGAGAAGTGCCTCCAGCGCGTCGGGGTCGTTGAGCTCGACCTCGTGGTTGTCGCGCTGGTCGCCCCGGTCGTAGGTCCAGGTCACCTTCATGCGATCGCCTTTCCGTTTCCGGTGTAGGTGCGCCAGTGGCGGACCTGCCCGTCATCGTCGCGTACGTAGACCGCCAGCTGCGTGCCGACTGGCAGCAGCCGGGAGAGGATCTTCTCGCAGCCGTAGGGGGTGTAGTCGCAGGGTGGGTTGTTCGTCACCACCGCGGCCTCGGTGAGGTGGTCGCGGCGCATCCGGGCGGCGAGTTTGGCCTCCAGGTGGTCGGTCGTGGTGGCGATGAGTTGGTAGGCCGGCTTGAGGTCGGCGGCGGCAGCCGGATCACGGCCGGACCTCATGGGTATCCACTCGCCGCCGACGAACGCCACTCCGGACGTCGGGTCCTTCACTTGCCGTCGAGGCAGACTGCGGGCGGCTTCCGCCAACCCTTCGGGCGACAGCCCGGAGACAGCCGGCGGTTCCGTTGCTTCGTCGGAAGAGTCACGTGTGGCGGGCGGTCGGCCGCTGTCGCTACCGCCGCCCGGGGTCAGTTTCCCAGCTCACCGACCTTCCGGGCCTGCGCCAACGCCGCCTCGACGTGCTGCCGCGCCTCAGTCCTGCGAGTCCGTAGGATCGTCAGGAGCTGCAGCACCTGCTGCAGCCGTGCCAGCGTGGGACCGGGTTGTCCTCCATGCAACGCCGCCGCGAGCAGCCGTCGCGTGTCGTCAACAGCAGACCCCGCCGCAGAGACATGGCCGTCGAGAGCGGTCAGCGCGGCCAGGACCGGTGTGAGCGCGGCGATCGTCTCCTGCGGCGATGACTGCTGCGGCACGGCCCTCAACGACCGCGACGCCTCACCCAGCACCCCGTCCGCCTGCGCCAGCCGAGACCGGGCCTGCCCGAGCGTTTCCCGCGCGCGAGCCAAGCCCACCGCGATGCCGGCGAAGCCGGAAGCCACCGACCGTGCGCTGATCTGCTCGATCGCCTGGTCGACAGCCGCAGTCTCCTGCTGCGCTCGGTCCACACCCGCTGCCATCGCCTGCAAGTCAGCACCAATGGTGTCGGTCAGCGACATCGCGCCACCCTCCGGCCCGGATCTACAGAGAACCGTGGCAGCGTAAAGACGGGTACCGGCATAGCACAACCTAATCGATCATGGCTCGCCATGACGGCTCTGCGGCGGCATCAGGCCACTCCATGTGCGGTCGTCGCATCGATGGCTCCGGTCGGGTACGCTTCTTGCGTACCGCCACACGGCGGACCCAGGCCTAATTCGAACTATTGACGCCTGGTGCTAGATCCCGTTCACCGGCATCTAACTCGGCGACCCAAAGACGAATCAAGATCACGACCAACCCACCCTGGTTGGTCACTCTGAGAACCCCGCTCTGCCGGTAGCGCGGACTCAGCGAAAACCAGTCATGTCATTTGCGACTGGTCGAGCTGAGCCGTGCTGCGCACTCTCACTCGGCCGGAGTGGGAGGAGATAGGTCGTGGGACTCACGCATCTTGAGCCGTTCGTCGGCGCCGGCCCGTGGCTCGTGATCGCCTTCGCCGTCCCAGCCGCAGGAAGAATCATCATCACCGCCTTGGCCCTTCGTGGCACCAACCCGAAGGACAGGCCCAGCATCATCAAGGCTCTAGCCGAGCTGTTCCGGGGGCGTTGGCGAGGATCAGTCCCGCCTGACAACTGAGGATTCCTACCAAAACGGGCTATTAGCTAGAGGTCATCGACTCTCCTGAGTGATCAGGAGGTGACTTGAATGGGCATTCATGTTTGACTACCTGCGTGGGGGCGGGGGGAGCACGGCTGTCGATCGACTGCGGTAGCGCGAGCACCGTGGCCGTGTTGGCCTGGCCTGACGGTGGTGCGTCGGTGTTGCCGTTCGATGGTCTGCCATACCTGCCCAGCGGCCTGTTCCTGGCCGAGGGTGGGCAGGTGTGGACGGGCCGGCAGGCGTGGCAGGCCGCCGAGGCGCAGCCGCACCGGTTCGTACCGAATCCCCGCCGTACCGGCGATGGCGAGTCGGTCGTCGACGGCGCTGAGGCAGAGGCCGTGGAGTTGGCGGCGGCGCCGTTGCGGCGGGCTGCTGCGGAGGCCGAAGGTGTTGTCGGTGAGCCGATACGGGATGTGCGGTTGGTGGTGCCGGCCGGGTGGGGGCCGCGTCGGCGTACCTGGATGCGGCAGGTCGCGCACCGGGCGGGTCTCGGGCAGCCGCGCCTGGTGGAGGCTCCGGTGGCCGTCGCGGAGCATCTGGTGACCACCGGTGTACGGCTGACGGTCGGGTCCTTCGTTGTCGTGTGTGATGTCGGCGCGGGTGTCGAGGTGACGGTGCTGCGCCGCGGCCCGGCAGGGTTCGAGGTCCTCGCTACGCTCGCCGACCCTGCGGCTGGTGGTGCTGCCGTCGACCTGGCGTTGACTGCTGCTGTGCTCAATGGTCGGGAGGTGTCTGCCGGCGGTATGGGCCAGTGGGTGATGGCGGAAAGCGTCCGGGTCGCGAAGGAAAACCTGGGCTCTCACCCGGCGGTAACCGTGCCGGTCGCCGGCCACCACCCGGTCATCGCGGACCGCACCATGCTCGACACCGCCGCCCAACCGGTCGTACGACAAGTCGCGGAGTTGACCCAGCAGTGCATCGCCGCCGCCGAACTGGCCCCCAGCGACCTCGCGGGAATCTACTGCGTCGGCGGCAGCGCCCACCTCCCACGCCTGGACACCGCCATCACCGAGCACACGGGAACCAGTCCGGTGCTGGTGGCGGACCCTCAACTCGTCGCGGCACGGGGCGCCGCCGAGGTGAGCGCTCCCGCGGCCGGGGTGAACACGGTGGAGGTGACGGTGCCGCCGATCCGGCGAGCCGTCGCCATCGCGGTGCCCGGCCTCGCCTCCCTGGCACTGCTGTGGCAGGCCCTACTGACCGCCGAACGCAACAACACCCTCAGCGCGTACTACTACGTCCTGTTCAACCTGGGCGAGTTGACGATGGCAGCGGTGTTCGCCCTGGTGGCCTGCATCGCAGCGGGCACCATCCTCGGCTCGCTGATCGCCGCCCGCAGCCCCACCCCCGAACTACGCACCGAGGGCGGAAAGGTCAGCATCGGAATCCTCGCCGGGGTCTCCCTCGGCGTCGCCATCGCCGCCCTCTACGCCGTCGTCATCAGCCAATACTTCGGCCTACCCCTACGAGGCTTTCTCACCTGGGCGCTCTGGCCGATCGCCCCCACCGCCGTCCTCGCCGTGGTCATGGCGATGATCGCCGCCCGACAATGGCGAACACCCTCCGGCGGCTGGTCCGCGCTCCTGGCCACACCGACGGGCTCAGTCGTCACCGCCGCCGTGGGCATGGGACTCATCCAGTACGCACGCACCGCCGACCGATGGCCCCACCTGGTGGTCTGGCTCGACCTCACCGCCCGCATCGGTGGACTCCTCCTCGGCATCGGCACCGTCATGGCCCTCGTGACACCCCTGATATTCCGCATCGTGCTCGCCGCCCCGGTATCAGTGATCAGCGCCGCGATCGTCACCGGACAATCCACCGGCATCCTCGGCGTCAGCTACGCCATAGCCATCACCGTCTGGTGGGCAGCACGCGTCTGGACCCGCCTCATCCACCCCACCACCGGCCCCACCGCCCTCAGCCCACCAAATCGAGGCGGGTGACATGCGCTGGCCACGACAGTTGATGTCGCTGATCTTCGTCCTGGCGTTCCTGGTCGGCCCACCAGCGGTGCTCCTGACCGTGATCGGCCCGCCCCTTCGCGGATGGCCGACCTCGGAGCAGTTGCGGGCCTGGTTGCAGCAGCCGTTGACCGAGGAGACCCTGACCGCCGGACTCGCCATCGGCGCGTGGCTGGTCTGGCTGTTTGTCGCCTACACCGTTGCCGTCCGGGTCATCATCCGCCTCCGCGCGACCACGGCGTGGATACGGCGGATGCCCCTTCCCACACCGTTACAGGCGACGGCCAGTGGAATGGCCGGCGCAGCCGTCTTCGGCGTCACCACCAACACCGTCACCACCACCCCGCCGGAACCGCCACAGCCCGCAGCAACAGGCACCGCCACATTCCACGACGAGACCGCCCCGGACGACCATCGCGACCAGGCCGTACGCGAGGACGGGGTCACGGTTACCGGCGGCTGGCTGCCCCGGGACGTCGCCGAACAGGTCACCGCCGCCGCAGCACTGGTCTGGCTACGCCGCCGCCGCGACTACCAACCCCACCCCACCCACCCCGACGACACCGACCTCACCCCACTACCGCCCACCGTCACCGCCGTACAAGCCGCCCTCGCCGACACCCCCTCCACGCCGCCGTCGGACGGATTCGCGGCCCCCTTCGAAGCCCTGCCGGTCGGCGGGGTGGGCCTCACCGGACCGGGCGCGCTGCCCGTCGGGCGAGGACTGCTGGTCACCGCCATCCTGGCCGGACAACGCCACAGCTCGACGACGTTGATCGTCACGAAGGCAACGCTGGCCCTCCTTCTCGGGCCGGCTGCGGAGACGCTCGGGCGACGCCTGCCGCTGACGATCGTCGACACCGTTGACGAAGCAGCGCAGCTACTCCAACCCGGCGACCCCGTCGCTGGTGAAGCCATTCCTGGTCAACGCCAAGGTGAGACATCGAGTGGACACGGCCATCGAAAGATGGTGCTGCTGAACGACCACGACGGCAACGGGCAGCAGTTGAAGCAACTCGCCGAGACGAGCACCGCCGCCGTTGCTCTCGTCGTCGTTCTGGGAGAACGGCCGGGCGGGCCAAACTGGCACGCTGACTCCACCGGTCACCTGCGCGACCCACACCATCCCGGCATGCCGGGACCACGGCTGTGCGTCCTGGACCGGACGGCGACCACCGACCTGCTCACCGTCATCGCCAGTCCCGACCCGGCACCGCCCCACCCCTTCAGCGGACGCCCACCACTCCCCTACGCGGGATCACCAGAGCTGCCACTGCCACGACACGTTGCCTGGCACGAACGTCCACACCTGTCCACCACGCCCCGGAGACGGCTTCATCTGCGCGTCCTGGGTGACCCGCAACTGCTCATCGACGGCGAGCCCCTGGCCATCCGCCGCAGCGCCGGCCTCCAGGTCCTCGTCTACCTCGCTATCCACCCCCACGGGGCCGACACCGCACAACTCACCAACGCCATCTGGCCAGGACTGCCCCGCCACTCCCTCACCGGCCGCCTCTACACCGCCCTCAGCGACCTCCGCAGCACCATCCGAACCGCAAGCGACCTGCCCGTCATCGACCACTCCGATGACCGCTACCGCCTCAACCCCGCGCACATCGACGTCGACCTGTGGCACCTCCACACCACCATCCACCAGGCTGCCGCCACCCTTACCCACACCACCACTGCCTGGCAGACCGTCCTCGACGCCTACCCCGCCGACCTCGCCACCACCCGCACCTGGCCATGGCTCGACCCCCACCGCGAAGCAACCCGCCGCCGAGTCATCGACCTGTGCGCCGCCCTCGCCGCCAAGGAGCCCGACCCACATCGCGCCCTGCAGTTGCTGCAGGACGGCGTCCGCGTCGACCCGTACAACGCCGACCTACATAGACTCGCCGGCCGTACCCTCATCGACTTGGGTGAGCTGGAAGCCGCCGTCGAGCTGCAGCACCGGCATCAGCAGTCCCTCTCACGAGTTGGGCTCGACAGCGAGTCCTCTCCTCGCGTCTCGTTCACCGCACCAGACGCCTGTAGGTGATGCTGTCGCAAGCCATGACCGGCTGGCCGCGCTGAGAGACGAGCGGCAGCGGGCCATGCGGATACCGAGGGCGCCCCCACACCCGGACAAGGTCACGTCCAGCACAGCGGCAGTCCGGGCATGGACACGCCCCGTCCTCGGCCCTCACCTCTTTGAGCGACCGTGCATACTGGACTGCACATCTTCAATGACAGTCACTAGCCTTATTTTATCCCCGCCATGAGGAGCTGGTCGTTGCCTTCCATGCTGCTGCGCATCGTCGATGGTAGTGACGATGATCTGTCAACCCTGCTGGATCTCTTCAATGGGTATGACGAGTTGCGTGGTCAGACGCGCTCAGTATGGGCGGCACCCGGGCCTGGTGAGATGGGTGCTGCTATCGAGGCTCTCTCCATCGCTCTCGTGCCGGGAGGCGCAGCGACAATCATCGCCGGCGGGGTCGCTCTCTGGTTGCGCCGACGAGCGCCGGGGCGGCCAGGCAAACTTGGACTACGGTTGGAACTCCCAGACGGCACGAAGCTCTACGTCGATGCCAAGGGCGTCGACGATGTTGAAGCGGTTGTCGCCGCTGCGGTGAAGCCGTGGACTGAATCTCGCTGAAGTGTTCGCCCGCCTCTTCGACCCTGCGGCATCTCGTGCGGTGCTGATCGGGGCAAGCCGCTACTCCACCCTCCCTAGCTTGCCCTCAGTGCGGCGAAGCGTGAAGGAACTGGCCGCCGTGCTGACAGACCCACGAGTGTGCGGGCTACCCGCCCGCTCTTGCACGGTGGTCCACGATCCTTCGGACGGTAACGCGGTCGGCCGCGCGGTAGGCACCGCCGCCGCGGAGGCGACCGACATGCTGCTCGTCTACTACGCCGGTCACGGTCTCGTAGGACTGCGTCGCAACCAACTTTATCTCACCTTGAAGGACACCGATCCCGAGCGCCCGGCCTTCCACTCGCTGGCCTACGAGGTTCTACGCGAGGAGGTGCTCAACAGCCGGGCACGAAACCGCGTAGTCATCCTCGACTCTTGTTTTTCGGGCCGCGCGGCAGCGCCACTGATGTCCGGCAATACTGGCACAATACTGGGACAGATCGACATCGAAGGCGCGTACGTCCTCACGGCGACTGCCGCCAACGAATCAGCATCCGCAGGCAAGGCAATCACGGAATTCACCGGCGAGTTGATTCAGGTGCTACGGCACGGGGTGCCGAGCGTGGGGCAGCTGTTAACCCTGGACATCCTGTACGGTCAACTTCAGGCGCGGATGAAGGCCCGCAACCTTCCGCAGCCCCATCGGCTCAAGACCGACAACTCCGGCAACCTCGCACTCGCACCAAATCCGCTGCACAACGCCCTCATAGATGATATTCAGCAGCCAGGAAACCCCGCAGACTCACCACCAGGGTCGGACTTCGATACACCGGTACCCGCCGCTGTCCTGGTCAACCTCGCCCGCCGGTCGCAACATCTTGTGGACCGGCTGATCGGCGATCTGGATCGGCTAGAACGCGACGAGGAGGACCCTGCACGGCTCAGCAAGTTATTCGAGATTGACCATATGGCGAGTCTGATGCGCCGCACCAACGAGGCCGCACTTGCTCTAGCGGGCGCAACCGGACCTTCCCAGCAGAGGGAGCCGGCAAAAATAACCGATGTGATGCGTGCCGCCCAAGCCGAGATCGAGCTGTACATGCGAATCGAGTTTGTTGACGTTGACAACAACATCGAGGTTGCTGCACATGCCATCAACGACGTGGTGAACCTACTCGCTGAACTATACGACAATGCAACCGCTTTCTCACCGCCGAACCACGTGGTCACCGTAACGGCTCGCCGACTCGACCTTGGGGCCACCCTCCAGATCATCGATTCCGGCCTTGGCATCGAGAGCGAGCGTCTAACTGAGATCAACCAACAGCTCTCCGCGCCGCCGGATTTCACTAGGTCAGGGAGCCGGCGATTGGGCCTTCTGGTAGTCTCCCAACTCGCCGCGCATCACGGCATTACCGTCCAACTCAGCGAATCCCCGACACATGGCGTCCTTGCCACCGTTTCGCTACCGCCCTCTACCATTGTCAACCGTCGCCCGCCCCCCACGATCACCAACATGCCGCCACGTGCGCGGGGCCAAGCACGCGTACCTGGACAGTTCTCAGCAGGGCCGTAGTCCACGAGTACTTACACGGCTGCTTCTTGGTTCGATCTCGAAACCTCGGCGTCGTGCCTTCCATGTGCCACCGCCCCTCGGCACCACTCTGACCTGCGGTTGTGAGGTCGTGTAAGGAAGTGTGAGGTGCTGTAAGGTCCTCAACCCGCCGTCTTCGCCCGTCGCGCTCTTACGGTCTGTCTCACCAACCGCGGAAACGCCGGAGGGAGACAGGCCATGGCGAAACGGGTCTCGGCAACAGCCGCACACGCCGTCACCGCAGTCCTCGCGTTGGCACCGCCAGCGCTGCTCTACCAGGTCGGCTGGCTCACCGTCCCCGCCCTGTCCACGGACCAACTCCGGGCGTGGGTGCACCAACCGCTGACCGCCGGCTTCATCGCCATGTTGGGGTACACCGGAGCCTGGACGCTGTGGGTACTGCTGATGGCCGCCGTCGCCGACCACGCACACCGCTACCTCACCGCTCGCCTGCGGTGGCATCTCACCCTGCACCTACCCGGCCCTCTGCAGGCGCTCGCGGCAGCCCTACTGGGCACTACCGCCGTCACGACCGCTGCCGCCCTTCCCGCCGTCGCGCACGACCACACCGCAGCCGATACCGATCCACCCCCGGCGGACAGGGCCACCCCGACGATCCGCGATGCCCCGGCCCAACCGCCGCCAGTCGACCCTTCACCTCTCCGCCGAGGAGCCACTGCCACCTCGACAACAGCGAACACCGCCCCACCGTCGCCAGAGACGGATTCCGCACGTCACGCGTCCCTGCCGGTCCTCAACCGCACCAGCGCCCATCCTCCACCTCACGCCCGAGGGGAAAGGGTCCGGGTCGTGGCCGGAGACAACCTGTGGGACCTGGCTGCCGAACATCTCGGTGACGCGACCCGTTGGCGGGAGATCTACACCCTCAACCGGGGACATCGCCAGGCCAACGGCTACGCGCTCACCACCCCCCGCACGATCCACGTCGGATGGAAGCTCACCCTCCCCGACGACCAGGCCGCACCCACACCCGGACCACCCCGTCCCGAGCGTCCTGCCGCCGGCAACTCCGGCCCCGCCGTACCCGAAGCAGAGACGACTCCCTCTGCACCATCTACCCCTCACACGCCGCCGCCTGCCCAGCAGCGCTCGACGCCGCATGCCCCTGCGCCCAGCACACCAGCCGGGCCAGCCGGCGCCACGGCATCAGCCGCGTACCCTGAGCGACCCCACGCCGAGCCACACGACGAGACAGGGGTCGTGCTGCCGGCGCGAGGCTGGATCAGCCTCGGCCTCGCCGCCGCCATCGCCGCCGTGGCCACGCTGCTACGCCTTCAACGACGCCGCCACGCCCGGCTGACCTTCACCACGGCCGCTAGCACCGCGCCGCACGCTGCCCCGGTGCCGCCGCCTCTGGTGCGCGCCGATGCGATCGGCCGCCGCCACCTCGGCCTCACCAGCAACGACCAACAGCCCGCTTATCCCACTGTGCCGGCTCCCATCGGAGTCGACAGCAACGGCACCGAGGTAAGCCTGTTCCGCCTCCCCAGTCCCGGCCTCGCCTTGCACGGTGATGGGGCCGTTCCGGCAGCCCGAGCCATCGTCGCCGCATTGCTGACCAGCGGCGCGGCCGATACCGCCTCCGGCCGCCCGGTCGTCGTCACGACCGCCGGCCTCCTGGCGCAACTCCTGCCCGTAGACGTCCCGGTGGTGGGGTTGGATCCCGACGGCACCGCATACGACGGCGAACGCCTGATCGTCCTCGCCGACACCGATGCCGCCGTCACCCACGCCGAGGAGGAGATGACCAGCCGACGACGGCTGCTGGACTCCTTCGACACCACCACCATCGGTGATCTGCACGCCCGCAACGACCATGCCGAGACCCCGCCGCCATACGTCCTGCTCATCGAACCGGCCACTCGGCACACGGGCCGCGTGCAGGCCATCGCCACCCACCGCAGCTCACTGGACCTCCACCCGATCGTCCTCGGCCCTCACGACGGCCTTCCCACGGTCGAGATCACCCGCGACGGCACCACCCGCAGCGACCGCCCGCACCCCCTGCACCGGGTATCCACCCTGAGCGCGGAGGACCTGGCCGCCGTCCTGGTCATGCTCACTGACGCCCAGGCCCGCCCGGAGCCCGGCGTCGAGTTCGACGATCCGGCCGCCGCCACACCGACCGCGCCGACCGTCGAGCCCTGCCCGGTCCCGCCGGAGAACCCGACAGCCCTGGTGCACCTTCGGGTCCTCGGCCCGGTCACCGTCACCACCGCCGCCGGCCCGGTGACCACCGGGATGCGCAGCGGCTCCTACGTGATCCTCGCCGTTCTCGCCGCCCACCCCGCCGGCCGCACTCTCTACCAGCTCGCCGCCGACCTACACCCCGACGTGGACCCTGCGTCCGCCGTTAAGCGCGTCCGGACCGACATCACCACCGCCCGCCGCGTCCTGCGTACCGCGAGCGGCCACGAGGAGCCCATGTTCATCGTCTTCGACCCCGCCTCCGGTCGCTATCACCTCGATCCGCAGACCGTCACCGTGGACCTCTGGCACATGCTCACCGCCATCAACCACGCCACCACCAGCGACAACGACGACGAGACGCTCGCCGCCTTACGCCGCGCGACCGACCTGTACGCGGGTGACTTCGCCGAAGGCCACGACCACCCATGGGCCGTCGACTACGCCACCAGCTACCGCCACCAGATCCTCACCGCCTACGCCCGCATCGCCGAGATCCTCGAACCCGACCATCCCGACCGCGCGGTGGCCGCCCTCGAACGTGCCACCGACCTCGACCCGGTCAACGAGGAGTTGTACCAGCGGATCATGCGGATCCACGGCCGGCAGCAACGCCCCGACGCCGTCCGGCGCACCCTGCGCCGTCTGGAGGAACGCCTCGCCGATCTGGTCGACGCCGAACCGTCGCAGGCCACCCGCCGCGTCGCCGAACGCCAGCTTCTACCCGCCGCCTCCCGGGCGGGGAGGGCATCATGACCGAGACCCGGCTGCGTCGGATGCAGTGGGCGGTGCGCGCCACGCTGGCCCTGGGCGTGGCAGCCTCGGTCACCGCGAACATCCTGCACGCGCAGGCAAACCCGATTGCCCAGGCCATCGCGGCATGGCCACCCCTCGCACTGCTGATTACCGTCGAGCTGGTCACCCGCATCCCCGTGCACCAGCGGGCGCTCGGCGCGATCCGAGTCATCGCCGCCTCGACCATCGCCGCCATCGCGGCCTGGATCAGCTACCACCACATGGTCGGAGTCGTCGCCCGCTACGGCGAAACCGGCACCGTGCCCTACCTCCTACCGCTCTCCGTCGACGGGCTCATCATCGTCGCCTCCGTCTCCCTGGTGGAACTCTCCGCCCGCCGCCGCGAATCCGAGAACCCCCGACCGGCACCCGCCACAGCGACGCCCCCACCCACCGCCGCCCCCACAGCGACAGCGCAGCCGCCGGTTCCCGATGACACCGCACCACCCCACCCGGATCCCGCGCTTGAACGCCATGACGACGGCGACCGGTCGCGCCCGGAGGTCATACCCGTCCCCGAGCAGCGCCCGGCCATCCACAGCCCCCGGCTTCAGAGTGATCGGGACAGTGGGCCACCGGCGAATGAGGTCTCCGCCGGGGAGATCGACGCGGACGATGACGTAGGCCTGTCTGCGGATCTCGTGCCGCTGTTGCCCGCCGCCCGGACTGCCCGCGACGAGCTGATCCGCGAAGGCCACACGGTCAGCCGCGATGCCCTCGCGCGCCGGTTACGCCGCAACGGCCATTCCCTCCGCAACAGCGGGGTATCGGAACTCCTCGCCGCCATCCGGCCGAAGACCTCGGCGGCCGTCGGTTCCCGTTCGCCGTCCGCAGCCGGTGAGCCTCACCTCGTGGCTTCGCTCGCGCAGAGGCTGGTGGCCCCGACCCCGGTTCGCCCTGACCGGCGGTCTTGATCGGGGCGTGGAGGTCGACGTGGATAGGCACGGCTGCCCGGTCGGGCACCATGCCGAACACCGTCAGGAGGCACCAGAGATGACCGACCATCCACCCACGCGCCGCACCGTTGAGGTCGACGCTGACGTGTACGACGTGTTGGCGCGCACTGCCGCCAGTCGAGACACCGATGTCAACGGCGCGCTGCGCTACCTGATCGAGGCGCCGACGCCTCGGACCGTCGCGGAGGATGACGAGGACTGAGTCGGCATACGGAACACGTCGCCCGGTCCGCGCTGGCGGACCGGGCGACGTGTTCTGCGGGTCCTCGTGGCCCCTACGCGGGTGCCGCGCCGGTCGCGTCGGCGGCAGCGGCGAGGAGTCGTTGCGCGGTGCGTGGGGTGATGCCGAGTTGTTGAGCAAGGATCACGCCGAGCCCACGTCGGTCCTGCCCGGCGGCGTCGGCCTCGGCGAGGAGCGTGACGGCGGCCTGGAGGCGGGGATCGTCGGCGTACGGGTGCGGCTGGCGGACACCGGTCGCGCCGAGGGGCCGGCCGGTGGACTGCCGGCCGGTGCGGGCGTCGGCGACAGCCCAGACGGTGCGGCGGAACCACAGGCGGCGGACCCGTCCGTCGGGCAGCGTCTCGACCCGGTCGGGATGGTGGAGCAGGGTGTCGGGCAGGTTGCGGTACGAGCCGTAGCCAAGGACCTTCGCCGCTGCGCCCGAGCCGAGGAGATCCTCCGGGTCCCCGCGGCGGTCGACCCTCGTCAGCTCCGCCCGTTTCGCCCTCAGGTGGGCGGCGTGGAACGCCTCGATGTCATCGAGCCAGAACCACTCCCGGCCGTCGTGGGCGAAGCCTTCGGGGAAGCCGAAGCGGGCGCGGTGGCTGCGCCAGTGGATGACGGTGGAGTAGGCCGCGCCGGTGTGCGCGGCGACTCCGGCCCGGTCGAGGGCGGTCCGTCCGTCGATGACCTGTCGTGCCACGCCGTTCATCTTCCTCTCCGGCCAGCGGCTACCGCTCGCATGGTCGAGGTGGCGGCGGCTCGGGCCGGAGGGTCGGGTACTTCATGGCTCGGTGGGCGGCCGTGCTCGGCGGCCCCGCAACGGGCGAGGTGACCGGTCGGGCGGTGCCCGCACTTCCCGGGCCCGCCCGCCGGCCACCGTTCCCACCCGGTCACGTCGGTGGGCGCAGCACCTTCCATGCCACCTGCGCCATGCGGTCGATGCGCAGCGCGGCCAGTTTCGCGCGGGTAGCGGGCTTGAGCGCGTCGTACACGGTCAGGATCGCGGCGGCGGTGGTCGCGTCCACCAGCACCCCGTCGATCTTGCGGCACGCGCCACCCTTCGCCTCGCGCAGCAACTCGATGACACGGGGGTCACCTACGGTCGCGTCGTCGGGGAGCGCGTCGATGTCGGCCAGCCCTTCGCAGTCGGGACAGGTCACCATGTGCGGGTCCTCGGTGATCCGACCCACCGGCACGCGCTCTGCGCCGCACACCGGCCCGACCCGGCGGCGGGCCTTCGCGTGGGTGAGCACGGGCCACCCGTGCCTCCCCGTGTCGGTGGTCATGGTGCCTCCCCCGTCGGTTGGGGCCAGATGCCGAGCGGCTGGCCAGGCGCGATCCGGCCTCGGCCGGGGACGAGGGTGTCGAATACGTCGGAATACCGTTCGTGGAGTTGACCCCGGGTGCGCATGAGGTGTTTGCCTCGGGTGAGTTTCGCGGGCAGGGCCTCAACCACTCGGCCGATCAGGCCGTATAGGTCCCGGGCCTCGATGAAGTCGGCGCATTCGGCGCAGGCCGACCAGCCTTCGCCCCATGCCTGGGTGAAGGCGTGCTCGGTGTCGGTGCGGCGTACCCGTGCCGCATGGTGTCGAGTCTGGTAGTCGCCCACGGCGAAGACCTGCGCGGTGACTCGGCGGGTGTCGGTGACCTGGTTGGCGCACCGGTAGATCCAGGCGGCCTCCGGTGCGGAGCAGAAGTCACAGTCGATGATCGGATCGGGGATCTCGGTGACGGGTGCGGGCTCGGGGCGGTGGTCGCTGGGCTGGCCGCGCTGCTCGGCCGCGTGCAGGTACTCGACGATCAGACCCCGGTTGTTGATGCGGAGGTTGAGCGCGCGACGGCAGCGGCGGCAGTAGAACGGCTCCGGGACCGGCGCCGCACTCGCGTTGAGCGCTGCCGCCTCGGGGAGTCGGGCGGATTCCTCGTGGTGTGGGGAGTGCGGTGGCATTACTGGTCGCCTCCGTCCTGGTTGCGGGTGGGCTGCGGCGGGGTGGGGTGAGCGGGGCCGAGGGTCAGGCCGAGGCGCAGGGTCGCGAGGTCGACCAGGCGTCGTAGCAGGCTCGCCGTGCCGGTGCTGAGGTCAGGGTCGTAGTCGTGGGCGATGCGGCAGGCCTCGCGCACCGCGACGCACGCGGAGGTGAGGGCGGCCTCCAGGGCGGCGCGGTCGTCGTCGCGGGTGGCTCGCCTGATGTTCGCTGCCGGGTAGGTGCGCTCGTCGCCGGTGGGAAAGCGGAGGGTGTAGTGGCGGGCGTATGTGGTGTGCGGGGTGGAATAGCGGACATCGGTGA
Organism: Micromonospora sp. NPDC049081; assembly: GCF_040648835.1. Classification (NCBI taxonomy): domain Bacteria; kingdom Bacillati; phylum Actinomycetota; class Actinomycetes; order Micromonosporales; family Micromonosporaceae; genus Micromonospora; species Micromonospora sp. NPDC049081. Next base: position 27,083 of record NZ_JBEZEK010000018.1, read on the forward strand.
CGGTGCCGAGGCGGTATTCGACCGGGTCGGCCGGGTTGATCACCCGGGCGGTGTCGCCGTACTCCAGGGACCGGTACATCAGGACTCCGTTCAGGGGCGCGTGCTGGTGGGATGGCCGTTCTCGGGGGGTGCCGCGCGGCCCGGGGTGGGACCGGGTCGCGCGGCACCCATCGGCGGTCAGGGGTGGGCGGCCGGTGGGCCGTCGGCACCGTCGGGGGTGGCCGGTGGCCAGATGGCCCCCTCGGTGGGGAACGGCGGTGCGGCCTTCACGTGGGGCAGGCCGGGGTCGAGTTTCTGGCCGATGCGGTCGAGGCTGACCGCTCCGTACGCGGTCAGGTGCGCGCCCACGGCGAGGGCCTGTGCGCCGGTGAGCAGGACGACGAGGCGGCGGGCGTGGGTGTCGTGGACTCGCAGCTCGACGTGACCGGTGGTCAGCGGCCGGACCGGGAGGAACCGCTCGACCTGTGCGCCGCCGGGTGCCGTCGCCCAGATCGCCGCGCACAGCGCGTTCCATTGCTCGTTGACAAGGGTTTCCCAGTGCTCCGCGCGGGCGGTGAGGGTGGCGTGTTCGGCCTGGCTGGTGGAGTGTTCGGCGAGCGCGCGGGCGACCTCGGCCGCCGCGAAGTTCGCGCACACCCGGTTGGCCAGCGCGATCATGGTCCCGGCGGTGTGTTCCGGCGTCGGCAGCGTCGTCACGGGAGACTCCGGTGGAGGCGGGGGCGTCGAGGCGGGCGGGGTGGGGGCGGTATCGGCGGCGGGGTGCGCGCCGGTACCGGAGCCGGGCGGGGTGTTCCCGCGCCGGCCCCAATGCCGGCCCACCTCAGACCGCCAGCAGCTCGAACGCGCGGGCCTTGAGGTCCGCTCCGGCACCGGTCAGCGCCCGGCTCGCCCGGACGAGGTTGGTCTTCGCGGGGGCGAAGTGGTCCACGTACTCGGTGATGGCCTGGTAGCCGGCCCACCGGGTGCCCTTGATCGCCTTCTGCGTGTCCGCGTCGCGGATGAGGTAGCGCAGCGTCGCGGTGCGCTGCTTCGCGTTGTTGCGCGCTGTGTCGGAGGCGTCGTCGGCGAGGGGCCACACCTGCGCGACGATCTTCTCGAACTCGCCCATGGTCAACGACTCGTTGATCATCTTCTCGGCTTCCGTTTCGAACGCGTCGAACGCCTCCCACATCAGGCCGAGGGCCTGCCGCGCCTCGGCGATCTTGCTGGTCACGTTCGAGGTGTGCCGGAACGTGTACGAGCTGCGCGACCGCTGGTAGGCGAGGGCCTGGGTGTTCGCGCACACGATCCGCACCGGGGTCGCGTCGAGTCGCAACGAGGCGGTGCCGTCGTGGGAGGTGGTGGCCGCGAGGTACAGGTCCATGTCGTCCACCCCGGCAATCCGCATCGCCGTCGGCAGCTTCATGGTGACGAAGACCGACCGGCCCTTCCGCATGGAGCCGGCGGTCTCGAAGTGCGCGCCGGAGGCGTCGACCAGGAGGTTGAGCGTCTCGGCGACCTGCTCGTTCTGCACCACCGAGTAGTCCTCGCCGACCACACCGAGGTACTCGGTCTGCCCGGTGGCCGGGTTGGTGCGCACGGTCATGTACTTGTCGGGGCAGTCGACCTTCGTCACCCCACGCTCGGTGACCTCGATGCCCTGAAGGGCGATCTTGCGGACCTCCCAACCGCCGAGCCACGCCTTACTCATCACCTCCTGCGCGGTCATGCAGGCATCGGTGACGGTGCCGAGCTGATGCCAGGCGGTCAGCCGCGCGGAGGCGAAGGCCGTCTGGCCGTTGGCGAGGGTCTCCAGTTCGTGTGCCACGGTGGCACCCCTTCCCGGTCGTGTGGTGTTCGGGTGCGCGGCGGGCCGGGGATTCCGGCCCCGACCGCGCCGTCAACATCAATGTTTCCTACCTCCACGTGTCGATCAAGGCGATCGATTCGAGCCGATGGAGGTTTCTGCGGCGAATCTGACGCCCGCCGCCGGGCGCGGCCTACCGGGTGTCGGTGGCCGGGCGTAGCCGCCCGTCCGGCCCGTACACGTAGGTGTGCACGGTTGTGAACGGGGCCGGTAGGTACACGGTGAACCCGTGTTCGGCGATGAACCGGGTCCGATACGCGCGGGTGACGCCCAACAGGTACCGGTCGGGTTTGTCACCGTGCGACCCCGGCGGAATGATGCCCGCCCCGGGCCGGTCGGCACGGGCGCGGCGGTGCCGACCGAGCGCGATGTGCGGGCACAGCGACAGGGCGGCGGTCATGCACTCGGGGTGCCCCGGCGGGTCCGCGTAGCGCATCAGCTCAGCGGCTCTCGGGCCGCCGAGGAACGCCACCCAGTAGCCCATGGGCTCACCGCACAGCGAGCACCTCCGTTCGACGGCGAGGCGGGTCGAGACGGTGGTGTTGATAGTGGTGAAGTCCACGTGCGACCCGCCGCCCGTCGAGTCCGGGTGGATGTTGACCGGCGGGATGGGCAGCCCGCGCCGCGCGTCGTGAGGACGCGCGGCCAGCGAGGGCGGGATGTCGGGCCCGTCGGCGGTGGCCGATGGGCCGGTCACGAGGCACCGTCCGCGCGGGTGGACCGGGCATCGGTCACGGTGACGTGCGGTAGCTGCGCCCGCAGTACGGCGTGCGCCTGTTCCCATTGCGCCTCGGTCAGACTCCGGCTTACCGGTTCGAGGTGCGCGGCGGTCATCGTCACGGCCATGATGTCGGCCTCGTCCGCCGAGTCGAACACGGCCACCATGTCGCCCCCGGCAACCACATAGACGCGAGGGTCATCGGCGGGTGAGGCCACGGCGGTACGGAGGTGGTCGGCCAGCCACCGCCCGACCACCTCCGCCGGGTCGCCGGCCAGGGTGCCGGTGTCGTAGTTCTCGTCATCGAGCCACGCAAGGTGATCGGCGACGGTCCAGTCAGGGTGGATGAGCCACGATTGCCGTACGGCCTGCCACATGGTCAGGCGTGCCGGTGCGCCGATCGGGTCCGCCGGTTGCGAACCGTTCGGGCCGGGCACCGGGCAGAGCGGGGTGCCGTCGTGGTGGGACGTGGCCGGGCGCGAGGCGAACCCGTCGAGGGGCCAGTCGCGCGGCGGCACGGTCCGGGCCGGTTCCCCGCATTCGGGGCAGCGCAGCGACCCCGGCGCGTGCATCGGGCCGTGGGGGTGGTCGTCGGGTCTGGTCATGGTCTGTTCCTTCCGTGGCGCTGGTGGGTGGGCGTGCGGGTGCCGGGGCCGGGCGTGGTGCCCGGCCCCGGCGGGGCGGTAGGTCAGGCCGCTACCAGCGCGGCGGCGGCCTCGTCGGTGCCGGTCTCGTCGGCGCTGGTCTCGTCACCGGCGGGCGGGGTGGTGTCGGTCTCGGGCGCGGCCATGAACGCGCGAACCTCGGCGGTCGGGGCGGGCGGGTTGTCGGCGAGGGCGTAGGTTTCCGGGGCCTCACGGGTCAGGACCAGCACCCCGAACCCGGTCAGCTTGTCCATGCCGTTGCGGACCGCCCCGGGGCTACGTCCGCCGATCTCACGGGCGACGGTGCCGGGGGTGACGTCGTGGCCGGGTCCGAGGTCGCGCATGAACGCCTCGACCCGGTTACGCAACTCGTTCTTGCCCAACTTGGCCGACCCGTCGCTGTTGATCTCACCCGTTCCACGACCGGTGCCAGCCACCCGGCGGGCCGACGGGCGGCGAATCTTGCGGGTGTGCCCGCACGTCGGGCACGTGGAGTGCGTCGGGGCGTTGGCCGGGTCCACCGTGGCGAGGTCACCGTCGCCGATCACCCACAGCTCGTCACCGTCCTCGGTGACCGGCAGGCGACGGGCGGCCCCGGCGACCTCCATCGCGGCGAGGATCGTGTCACCCATCGCCACCGACAGGCCGCTCTCATTGATCGCCGCGTCGGCCGTGATGCCGTCCGGGTGCCCACCGAGCACCCCCGCCATAATCAGCACTTTGAGGTCGGGCTGCGTCCCGACCGGTGCCCCGGACACGGGCACGCCGGACACCGGGGCGGGCACCCCGGACACCGGAGCTTCCGGCAGCGTCATGTCATCAGCCGTCGGGGCGTCGCTCGTGGGCGTCGGCGCATCGGCGTCGGTCGGGTCGTCGTCGGTGACAGCCGCGTCGGGCGTGGTCACCGCGTCAGCCGACGGGACGTCACCGGTGGGCGACGGCGGGTCGGTCGGGTCGGACGTCGCGTCATCGGCCGCCGCAGCGTCGTCGGTGAGGGCGGCGGGCTCGGTGGCGGCATCCGGCGTCGTGTCCGGGGCGTCCTGCTCGGGTGCGGTGTCCGGCGACGCGTCGTCGGCCGCCAAGGCGTCGGGGGTGAGGTGCCAGACGTCAGCGCTCTTACGGTTGCCCTTGGCCGGGTCGGAGGTGCGGGCGGCGGTACCAGCGGCCTCCATGGCCGCGAGCGCCTCGGTCACCACCGACAGCGGCAGGTTCCCCTGTCCGGCCAACTTGCGGGCGGTGACGCCCGGAAGACGACGCAACTCCTCGGCGACGGCGGACCGGGCCTCGTTGGTGCCGGGGGTGAGATTGATGTTTGCGGTCATGGCAGAACACCTCCACAAAAAGGGGTCGACAATAGCGATTCCGCATGCGCGGCGCGCATCGTTTCTGCGGTTTCGCTGGGGCGGTTTTCGTTGCCCACGTCCATGGACGCTCGACGCCCGATAGTTGTCAACCCCGCCCACCAAGACTCTTTAAATGGTTCGCGTCGCGCTCCATTCGGGAATCCGTCGCCGTGTCCCGCAATGCCATTTGACGGCCCCCACATCGCCGCCTTGCCCCCTGCCGCGCCGCCCCCTACCGCTGCACAGGGACGGTGGCGACACGTCGGCAGGGCGGGGCGGCAACCTCCCCACTGTCGACAACACTCCCCGTACCCGTGGCCGGGATGCGCGGCGGACGGCGGCCGTCGTGGCCACTTTCGCATGGTGCGGAAAATCACTTCACCGATTTACAGGGACACCCCTTTGCGTCGCATAAACGGAATGGTGTCAACAGCGTTGTCCTCGGTGGCGGGATAACCCTCGTGGGCCTCGTAATGCAGGTGAGGGCCGGAGGAGTTTCCGGAGCTGCCGACGTGGCCGATAGGCTGTCCCGCCGTCACCGGCTCGCCTACCGTCACGGTCGGCTGTCGGATCAGGTGGCAGTAGCGCGTCACCACGTCGCCCGGATGGCGGATCTCCGCGTACCAGCCGCACCCACCGAGGCCGGGGTATCCGTCGCTGTCGCACGGCATCGGCCCGCCGGTGGGTTCCCACGAGTCACCGCCGACGTTGCAGCGCACCCGCACGACGACCCCACCCGACGCTGCCCGGACAACCGTCCCTCTCGCGGCCATGATGTCGACCCCGTCGTGGCCGGGCCGGTCACCGGTGCGGAAGCCGGAGCCCGCCTCCCCCACCACCGGACGGGTCCACCCGCCGACCGGCACCTCCGCGCAGACAGGCGACGTCGCACCGGCCGTTGTCGCCCACGTCTCGTGCGCGTCTGAGTGCACCGCCCCGACGCAACCGCCCCCACCCCCGCCGCCGAACACTGACGAGACGACTCCGGCGGTAACGGCGGCGACCAGCAGCAACGCCCCGGCAAGTCCCACCGCGATCCCCACGGCTACCCGTCCCACGGCACACCGTCCGTGACCGGTGCGGGCAGCTCGGCCAGGCTCACCCGGTCCCGGTGGCCCACCACCCGCCAGACCGGCCCCGCCGGACCCCCGGGGTCGGCGGTGGCGGTGGCGACCGTCACCCCATCAGGTAGCCCGACCCGGCGCAGGTGGTCGTGCAGGTTGGCCTCGCGGGCGGCGGTTGGCAGCCAGAACAGCACCGGATACGCGCGGCGGGGCGGCAGTGCGGCGTAGCGGCCCAGCTTGCCCACGACCCGGCTCAGGGTCTCGGTGCCGAGGTCGACCTCGGCCCAGAACGGCACCGCCCGCCCGTTGTCGGCCCACACGCCGTGTCCGTCCGGGCGTACCAGGTTGCCGCACGCCTCCCGGCAACGTGCCTCGTTCCACCACCGCACCAACCGCGCGCCGGGGTGTGCGCGGGCGTGGGCGGTGAGCGCGACGAAGAACCCGTTCACCGTGAGCAGGTGCGCCAGGGTCGGGGACATGGCGAGTCGGGCGGTGGCGTCGCGTACAGCGGCGGGACGGGGCAGCGGTGCGCCTCGTCCGGCGGCGAGCAGGGCCGCGCCGACCGGGCCGAGGGTCCACCTCCACGCTTGTGAGCCGGGCCGCTGGTAGTGGCGGAACCGGTCGAGGATGTCTCGATCGTGGAGGGTGTTGAGGCGGTTGCGGGCTCGGCCGACGGAGCCGAACGCGAGGTCGACGAGTTGGTCGGTGGTGAAGGTTCGGTGCTGGTCGAGCAGGTCGAGCAGGAGCCGGTCTCGGGGGGTGAGCCGGCCGAGTTCGGCGGCCACGACGGACGCCGTCAGGCGGGAGCTGCCGATGGCTGACGTGCGGGTGGGAGGGATATCTCTTATCAGTCGGTTCCGGTCCACCAGTCCTCCTCACCGCCGTCGACGTGCCCGTACGACGTGTTCATGGGGGCGTGTTCACCCGGCTGGTCACGGTCGTTGGAATGCTCGTTTGATCGCTCGTTGGAGGTCTCGTTAGACCACTCGGGGTCGACGAACGTGTTGTGGCCGACCAGGTCGGTGACGGCGGGGTCGGCGGGCCCGGGTGGCTCGACGCGGGCGCAGGAGGTGGCGGCTTCGCCGAGCAGGCGCCGCCGCTCGGCGACGGTGAGGCCGGTGTGGTCGCGGGCGGCACGGCGTAACGCGTGCGCGCGGCCGGGTTGCGCCGGTGGTGGCGGCTCGGTGTCGACGGTGACCGGTGGAAGGACCCGGCCGCCGGCGACCGGTCGCAGGACGACCTCGTAGCCGCCGAGGCGGATCAGGTCGCCGTCGTCGAGGTACGGGCGCAGGTGGCGGGCCTGGTCGATGGCGTCGCGGGGGGCCAGGGCGAAGTACACCTTGTTGCGGGCGTTGGCGTCGATCGCGGCCACCATGTCCGCCGACAGCTGCCCGAGGTACTGGTGGGCCAGGACGAACGAGGTGTGCAGGCCGCGGGCCTCGGCGAGGGCGTCATCGATGCCGATGGGCAGGTGCAGGAAGTTGTGGCACTCGTCGAGCACGATCATGGCGTCCGGGCGGTCGTCTTCGGGTATGCGGGCGCGGGCGGTGGTGGCCTGCCACAGCCCGGCAAGGAGAAGGGAGCCGACCAGTCGGGTGCCGTCCTCACCGAGGATGCCCTTGGGTAGCCGGGCCAGCAGGACACCACCGTCGAGGATGTCGGCGAAGGAGAACGTGGTCGCCGGTACGCCGAACAGGCTGTTCGCCATCGGGTGCGCCATCACCAGCCGCAGCCGGGACAGCAGCGGGGCCACGAGACCGGAGCGTTGTGCGGCGGGCAGGTCGTTGAACCCTTCCCAGAACTCGCCGAGGGTGTTGCCCTCCCACGCGTTCAACCTGCTGACGACCGCGTTTACCCGGTCGGTCCGCCACGAGGCGTCCGAGAGCAGCCTGGGTAGGTGGGCGAGAGTGGCGTCGTCGAAGTGGGCGAGGGTGAGCAGGCCGTGGTAGCAGATGTCGGCGGTGCGGTGCCCCCACCACCGCGACCACACCTTCGCCATCACCGCCGTCAGGTTCGCGGCCACGTCATGGGCGCTACCGCCGTGCACGCTCGGGTCGAGCAGGTTGATCGCCGGTGGCGCAGCCCGTTCGTCGGGGTCGATGAGCACCAGGCGGTCACCACACGACGCGGGTAGCCGGGCAAGCAGGTCACGGATCAGGTCACCCTTGGCCGGGTCGAACGCGGCCACGCCGCGCCCGGCGTCGACATCGTCGAGGATCATCCGCATCAGCAGGGTCGTCTTGCCGGTGCCGGTCGGGCCGAGGGCGTGCACGTGGTAGCGGCAGTCGGTCAGAGAGATCCCGACCCGCATCGCGGGCCCGGCGTTGGCGACACCGATGACCTTGCCGCCCAGGCCGTGCCGCTGCTCGCGCGGCACCAGATGCAGCCGGCGGGAATCGGGCGGGGTGCCCTCCTTACGAGTCGTGGTCATGGGCTGCTCCAGACGGTGGGTGCGTCGGCGGCGGTCGTCTCCGACGGTGTGGTGTCGGGGCTGGCCGTGGCGTGGCCGGTGGTGCGGAAGACCTCGCGGGTGGCGGCCCGGCGGCGGGATGCCGCGCCGGGCAGGCCGTAGGCGGTGGGTTCGGCGGGCAGTCCGGCGAGCGCGGCGGCGTCGCCGACGCCGGCCAGGCTCATCCGGGACACGGGCACCCACCGGTCGGCCACGGCACGGGTGCCGCGCCGGAGCCGACGGCGCGTGAAGTGGGGCGACAGCAGCCCGAAGCCGGAACTGACATCGGCAGCAGCAGCCGACGCGGCAGCCCGGGTCGGGCCGACCGCAACCGTCTGCACGGCCACCAGCAGATGCGGCGCGTCAGTGAACTTCACCCGCGCCTGCCGCGCCAACTCCGCCGCGTACGGGTCCAGCCGACCGGTGGGGTGCCGACGGATGCCGGGACCAGGAGTGATCAGGTCGAGCGTCGCCTGGAGGACGGCGCGGACGACGCCTCGGGGGTGGCGGGCACGGTGCGGGTGGGTCATCGCCCGGCGGAGCTGCCGCATCCGGTGGGCCGGTGCCCGACCGAGGTGGACCTGCAGCAGCGCGCCGCCGGTGCGCCCGGCGGAAACCAACCCGCCGTAGACGGCGCGCAGCCGATCGTCCTCCGGGGCGGCGACGTCCATCCCCCGCCGGGACGCCGGGGTGGTGTCCTCGACCAGCGGCAGCCACTCCGGTCGGGTGGGCCGCACCGCGACCGCGGCCACCGCACCCACCGTCGGCACCGCCGGAGGCGCGCATTGGGCGGCGCGGACGCCGGGCCAGCCTCGGTGCAGCAGCCGCACCACCGCGGTGGGGTTGACCCCCGGCGGGAGCCACAGCCCGCAGCGCAGCCCGTCCGGGTCAGCGGCAACCTCCCACACGATCCGGGCTGGCCGCCACGCCCACCGGCGCGGGGCGGGTAACACGGTGGCGAGCAGTCGCCACAGGCCGACCGTCGCGGCCGGAGTCGCGGTCACCGGCGGGGTGATCTCCAACCACCGCGCCCGCGCGGCATGCCGACGCCAGACCTGCCGCCGGCACACCGCCCATCCCACCCGCACGGCGGCGAGCATGGTCAGGGCGGCGAGGAGCAGCGGCCACCGATCCCGCACCAGGTGCCATCCGGTGTCGGCGGCATCGGTGCCCCAGGAGCCACACCACAGCTCACCGACGAACGACCCGGGCACCCCCTCACGGCCGGGCACGCACCCACCGGGAGGAGCCGGCACCGACACACGCAGAACGACGGCGGACATCATGGACACCTCCGTGCGAGAAGGGCTCACCTGCAGGTCGACGACGGGCGGGGGCCGGCGACCGGGCCGGTGAGGATCAGCTCGTGTTCCGTGGTCGAGGCGTGGCTGTGGAACGCCACCCGCGCCGACCCGGCCGACAGAAGCGCATCCCCCCGCTGGCAGCACAGCAGAAACGCCCGTTCACCGTCGGTGAGCCCGAACGCCTCGGTCACGGCGTCGATGGCCTGCGGTGCCTGCCGCAGCAGGATCTGCGTGGCGGCGTTGGAGACGACAGCCCGGCCGGTGGTGGTGGCGAGCACGTCGGCGGCGTCCTGGGTGACGACGGTCAGGCCGGTGCCGTACTTGCGGGCGGACTTGGCCAGGGTCTGCAGGAAACGGCCGCCACGGCCGCCGGACAACAGCTTCCACGCCTCGTCGACCAGCACCATCCGCAGCACGTCCGGGCGACCGCCACGAGAGGTGGCCCCCCGTACGGTGCGCCAGATCGTGTCCAGGGTCAGCAGCGTGCCGACCGGGTGTAGCTGCTCGGGCAGGTCCTTGAGGGCGAACACCACCAGGTAACCCTCGGGGGCGGTGGTGGTCGGCCCGTCGAACAGGCCCTTCATGCTGCCCATCACGTACGGGTGCAGGCGGGCGGCGACCCGCCGGCCCGCGTCATCGGTGTCGTCCAGGGTTGCCATCACGTCCCGCAGCAGCGGTGCGGGACGTCTCCAGGTCTGCGGATCGGTGGTGATGCCCTTGGCCCGGTAGGCGGCCAGCACCGCCACGTCGAGGGAGCGGGCCTCGTCGCCGGGCAACGGCGCGTCGACAGCGGTGTCGCCGCTGGCCATGACCGCGACAAGGGTCTGCAGGAACCGTGCCCGATCGTGGAGGGCGTCGTCGTCACCGGCCGGCAGGTCCAGAGGGTTGATGGTCACGCCAGCCGCGCCGAGGCGGACGACCGTCCCGCCGACCGCATCAGCCAGCCGCAGGTACTCATCCTCAGGGTCGATGACGAACGCCTCCACCCCGAGGCACAGATTGCGCAGCAGGTCGAGCTTGGCCAGGTACGACTTGCCTTCCCCGGAGCGGGCCAGGATTACGGCGTTGTAGTTGGACTGCGCCCACCGGTCCCACACGACCACCCCGGCCGAGTGCAGGTTCAACCCGAACAGCACCCCCATGCCGGTGTCCCCTGCGGTGTCGGGCAGGTCGGGGCTGGTGAACGGAAACGCTGCGGCGAGGGCATCGGTGTCGAAGACCCGCTTCATCTCCAGCGCGTCATACGCGAGAGGGAGGCCGCTGATCCAGCCCTGCAACTGCCGCCACGTCACCGGCGCGGTGTGCAGCAGCAGCGACGCGGCCAGGGACCGCACCTCCGACACCCGGTCGGCGAGATCGTCCGGGCTGCTGCCGTGGACGGTCAGGTACAGGCCGAGACGGAACAGGCGGGCCTCACCTCGGGCGACCCGGGTAGCCAGCTCGGCGGCGTCAGCTGCGGCGGCATCGAGTTCGGGATCGTCGAGTCGCCCCTTGGCGGCATCCTGGCGGCGGGAGGACTCGAACCGGCCCCGCTGCTTACGCAGCCGCTCGGAGGCCACCACCGGCGGGACGGGCTCGATATGGAAGGTGACGTCGACCAGGCCCGGATAGGACAACAACGGCTCAGCCCACCCGGGGCCGACCTCGGCCGGGTAGCCGACCACGGCGAGGGTCGCCAGGTAGCCGTCCCCCACCCGCACATGGCGTCCGTCGACATCGACGGCGTCCGGCGAGCCGGGCAGGACCGTGGCCGACGCGGGCGTGGCACGCCACCGCGCCGGCAGCAGCGCGGAGAACAGGCTCACCGGTCGTCACCTCCGTCAGATGGGGCGTAGGGGATGTGGGTCGGGGCGGTGGGGTCGAGGCTGGTCGCGAGCCGCGCCACGACGTCCCGACCATCGAGCACGCGGGCGGAGACCTCGCAGCCGCCCAACGCGCGGACCGTCTCGGCCGCCTGGTGCGCGGCGTAATACGCGCCTCGCCGGCTGCGCACCGCCACGGTGATCTGCCGGTGCAGCAACTCCCGCTGCCCGGCCAGGTCGGCGAGGAACGCCACGTGCGCGCGGGCGGCCTCCTCCAACGCGGGATGCGGCAACCCCGGGGCAGCGGTGAGGAACCGGTCAGCGAGGTAGGTCAGGTCGACCCGCTGCGCCCGGACACCGATCTGCACCGGGCTGTCGAGGCTGTGCAGCCACCGGGCGAACCCGGCCACCAGACCGTTCTGCTCGGCGGGGGTACGCAGCCCGAACGCCACCGTCGACGCGGCCACCAGGCCGGTGATGCCGTCCACCCCGAGATCGATCAACCCGTCGCCAGTGACGCCCTTCGCGGGCAGACGTAGCGGCGCGGGCAGCGGTATCCGGTCCCTCGGGCCACGTGTGGTGGTCACCCATGCCGGGGCGGGCATGATCGGCCTGTCTGTCGGCACGAGGCGACGTGGGCCGTGACGGTGCCGCAGCGCGGCGAGGACCCAGGCGTCGAGGCTGACACCGTCCCGGCGGCCGACCGCGAGGAGGAACGCCCCAGCGGCGACAGGCACCGCCCCGGCAAGGAACACCAGCGGATGCACCACCGTGGCCGCCGCCGTCCACACCGTATAGAGCAGCAGGCCCGTGACCGCCAGGATCACCAGCTGCCGTCCGGACAGGCCGAACGCGATCCGGTCCGGCCGGTCGATGTCGGCGGGCACCCGAGCCCGCATCGGCTCCTCCTCGTCGCGGCGACTCATCACTGATCACTCCTCGGGGGCGATGACCGGCGTCGCGCCGGGGCGGACGGACGGGCCGGCGGCGGGGACGACTCGCTGCGGACGGCACCCGTACCCGCCGCTGTCGCACCGCCCGCCGGGGACGGTCGTGACGGGGTGGGGACCTCCGCGCCGCGCCCGTCCGGGGACGGTGTTGCGGACGGGGCTGGTGGACGGGGTCGGCGCGGGCCGCCGGACGAGGCTCGCCGGGCGGTGGACGGGGCGGCCGGACTGGCGGCGGCCGAGCCGCTTGGGGTGACGCGCCGTGCCGCCGTGGGCCGTGTCCGAGGGGTCGAGGCTCGTGGGCTGGTGGCCGTCGGGGCGGCGGAGAACACCGGTGTGACGGGGCCAGGTGGCCGGCGCGGCGCAGTCTGCGGCGTGGGTGCTGACGAGAACGTCACCACCGGTGCCGGCCTGTCGGCTGCTGTCCGCGCAGTGGTGGTCGTGGCGTCGCTGAACGCGACTCGGGCCGGTGGGAGGGCCGGGGACGGCGGACTCGACTGGGGCGATGCCGGGTGGGAGAACCGCACCGGCGGGACAACGCCGGACGACGCGGCCATCGGGGTGGACGGGTCCGCCGGGTGGCTGAAGGCGGGGGCGGCGTTCGTCCCAGCAGGTGCGGGCAGCGGCGTGTGCGGGACCGGGGCATGGCTGAAAGCGACCGGCCCTGCCGGGGACGGCGGACGGGGAGTCGGCCCCGGACGGGACGGGCGCGGCGGACGGGACGGACGAGAGCCACCGAGTTGTGGACGGCTCCCAGGCGGACGAGGAGGCGTCCGTCCGGCGACCGGGGACGATGATGCCGTCCGTCCCAGGATGCCGGCCGCCGCACCCAACGTCTTGGTCATCACGAAGGCGCGGACGATCTGACCGAGCAGCCCTCGACCGTTGCTCTGTCCGAGCGGACCGAGAACGAACTGCCGCATCCAGCCCGGCAGCTTGATCAGCAGCCACAACATGGTCAGGCAGACCACGACACCCAGGAGCCCGTTGCCGGTGGAGGGGACGCCCAGCACGGTCGGGCCGGCGGGGGTGAGGAACACCTTGACGGTGGCCATCACGACGACGGCCTGGGCGAGCTGCAGACCCAGGCAAGCCAGGAATGCGCGCCACCACAGCTGGGCTAGGCCCTCGGTCAGCGGGCTGGTGTGGCAGATCAGCGCGGCCGGGGCGATACCGAGCAGGATGACCAGCGCGGCCAGTCTGAGCACGAACGTGAACTCCAGCAGGAGGCACATCACGACCACCGCGATGACCAGCAACACCATCAGGAACCCCTGGCCCCGTAGCGCGTCGTCGGTGATCTGCCGAATTGCGGTCGCGGCAGCCGGGCCGTCGACGCTGTTGCCCGCGAGGGCCACGGTCAGCGCGTTGGTCGCCTCGATGGCCTTCTGGCCGATTATCAGGCTGCTGTTGGCCAGCACCGCGCCGACGGCGATGCGGGGTAGGACCTGCTTGAGGCCATGCCGGGTCTGCAGGGTCTCCCGGGTTGTGACCAGGAACCCGTTGGCCACGACGAACAAGACGAAGACACCATTGGCGGCGATCAGGCTGGTCGTCCAGAACGCCTTGACGTGCTCGTTGGCGGTGAGATCCGGGGTGGACAGCCACGAGTTGCCCAGCGCCTCCAGCACCGGCTGGAGGGCCTGCTCCGCCGCCCACACCACCAGGCCCACCACAGCGGTGCGGACCTGGCCTCCGATGTCGTACCACGCCGGATCGTCGTCGTACGACGGCCGCCCGAGAGCCGGGCCGGGCGCAGGTGCTGGCGTCGCGGACGGAGCCGGTGCCGCTCCCGGCGGGCGGACGCCGGGATCAGGCACGTCCGTCGTCGGTGGTGCGGCAGGCATGGCCGGAGGTGGGGTCGGCTCGGCGTGTGCCGGCCCGGCCCCGGCGACGGCCAGGCCGGCGAGGAGCACCACGCCGAGCAGCAGCACGACCGCCGGATGCCTCGTGCGGCGTAGGGGATCGGTGATGGTAGCCATCAGGCCACCCACCTACCGACGATGGTCACGAACAGCGGTGCCAACAACGCAAGGCCGTAACCGATCGCGGCGGACCGCATCGCCAACTTCGCCTTCTCGATCTCGCCGGGATCACCATTCGCGGCCAGGTACCGCAGACCACCGACGGTGAGGAACAGGCTGGCGACGGAGACCAGGATCCCGACGAGCCAGACACGAATGTTGTTGGCGACCTGCTGAATCGACTCGACGGCCAGCACCGGACCGGGCTCCGCCGCGTACGCCGCGTGGGGAGTGAAGATCAGAGCCACCGTCACCGCGGCGGCCCCGCACAGCATCAGCGCACCCACCGTCCGGGGGCGCTGGGCGATCGAGCGGCCGTGTGGGCCGGCCCCGAGGCGGCGGATCGCCGCCTCGGGGCGCAGGGAAGGGACATTCCTCATGGCTGGGCACCTCCGGAGCGCACGCCTGAGCAGCCCTCATCGGGGCGTAGGCGCGAGTGGGCTTGGCGAAGACGCGGGACACCGGGCGGTGCGCTCATCGGTGACCTGTGGTGCCGACCGGCGCGGCCGTCCTCCTCACAGGAAGCGACGGGTGGGCATGGGACCGTGCGGGTGTCAGCGCCGTCAGCGGTCCGGTCGGAAACAAGGTCACCTACGCGGAAGAGTCCCGCACCAGGGGATTACACATCCGAGCCCCGGATTGGAAACCCGCAGCTCAAGGCGGGCACTTACGGGCGCTTACGGGCCGTCGGCGAGTCGAGCGTGACCGTCGACGTGGCCTCGATGATCACCTCGGCGTACGGGTCAGACAACGCGCCGGACTCGATCGCGGCCCTGAGCCGGGCGACGGCAGCAGACCGCCGCTTGTAAAGGTTCCAGCGGGGCTCACCGGTCCGTTCGGCGTAGGCGGTGAGGCTGACGTCCTCCAGGTACGTCGCACCAATCAGCTCGGCATCGTCGGCGCTGATCACCCCGGCGGCAACCGCGCGAGCCAAAACAACATCCGGATGCCCATACGCGGCCGGCGACGACACCGCCCCCGGGGCATGGCTCGGCGTCCCGGACGAGGCCGGCTCCAGACCACGCAGCTCGGCGCGGGCCTTCGAGAACGCCGCGGACAGCAGGTTCCCGACCACGCCCGACCTGTCCAGGTCGACCATGCCGAGCGCGCGGAGGAAGTGCTCGACGATGGCGGCCTGCACATCCCCGGTGAACAGCTTCGCCAGCAGGTACGCCTTGAACCGCAGGCCCGGCAAAGCGACACCCACCGCACCGACACGCCACGACGGGTCCCCCGAACGGGCGCGCTGCACCAGCAGCCGCCACACGGCGTCTCGGGCGGCGTAGCCGCAGGACGGGTGCATCAGGATCGCCGACAACTCCGGCAGGGCGATGATCCGGCGGGGCAGGCCCAGGCCGAGGCTGCGTCCATCGACCGACAGCGGACTCGGCCGCTGCCCCATCAGCCGGAACCGGTACTCGATGTCGTTGAGCAGCGTCTCGCCACGTCGCCCGGCGGCCGAGCCGGTGGCGGGGATACGACGGTCCATGGTGGTGCTCCCTCGTGGTGACCATGTGCCGGTCGGCGGGAGTGCCGATCGGCGCTGTGCCACCACGCCACCAGGGCCTTTGCACAGATCATGAACACTGCTGATCTTGTTCTAGGCGTCTCGACGCGTGTTCAACCCGAACACCTCGCCGTCACTCGTCAACGCACTGCGGCATGAACCGGAGGGCGTCGCGCTTCACGGTGTGCAATGCGTGACCAGGCCGTTCACGGGCCGTAGTGCCAGCCGCACCTGCGTAGAGGCTGCGCCCCTTGAACACGCGCCGACCAAGACCCAGCCATGGCATCGCAGAGGAACGCGGCCAGGACCTCCTACTGCGCCCACGACGATTCTGTTCAGGGGCGGGACGGTAAGCGAGGATCGGACAGCGCCCAAGCAAGAATGATCTTGTTCAATCCACTGAGAATCTTGTGCAGGCAGGCGGCATCGGGTGACCGAGAGACCCTTTTACCTGTAACCGTCCTTCGGAGCTGAGCGCGATGGGACAGGAGAGCCCGAACGAGGTCCTCAAAAAGTTACCGGCGGCTCGCTCGGAGGCAGATTCGTCGCATCAACATCGTTCGATGTATTGAGTACGGCGCAGTCGCGGCAGGTGGGGTGTGTGGCGCGGTGTTGGCGTGCCCAGAGGCCAGCGTCGGTCTCGTGTCGGCAAGGCGGAACGGCGGCAAGCTGTAGGCGACGCAGTAGGTGAAGGTTGGTGGGCAGCGCTGCGACGTCAGTGGCGCGTAGGCGCGGGTGGTCGACGATGAGCGTCCCGTCGCTCATGGTCACCAGGGCCCGGTACTGACGTAGGTCGTTCGGGCCATTCGGCTGGAACAGGGTTTCGTCGTGGCGGCTGGGGCGGAGGATGTGCCGGCCATTCGGGTGGAGATGAGCGAGGAACCATTCGATGAAGGCGGTACGTGCTGGCCCGTGTGTGGGGTCGTAGTGGTCGATTGCCCGGGCCCCGCGCACGAGGTCGGCGAGGGTGCCGGAGTCGACCGCCAAGAATGTGAGGTCCCGGGGGAGTTGCCACTGCTTCCACGTGGGCCGGGTGTCGGGTGCGGTGGCCGGCCGTGGGAGGCGCGGTGCCTGCTCCAGGAACGTGGTGTCGATGTCGGCTCGGGCGAAGTGCTTGCGGAGCCAGGAGCGTTGGAAGTCGTTCGCGGTCTGCCAGGTGTAGACAAGCCCGTCGTACTCGCCGACCGGCTGGAGCTGGTCGGCCCAGGGCAGGTTGTGGCAGACGTCGGCGATAAGCCGAATCTCGGCAAGGTGCCCATCTGGGTGTCTCGACCGGTCCGGGTTCGATGCCAACGCCCGGATCTCGATCATCGCGGCTGACAGCAACACTGCGATGGCCGCACGACGATGATCGCGTGACCACCCATGGCGTGGCCTCCGGCGAATGCGCACCCCAGCACGATATGCCTCGGCGCTACGAGGAACGGGCGCCGCTCGATCTCAACGAGAGGCCGCCACGAAGGGCCCCTCGGCGAAGGTGATGCCAGGTTCCGGTATCCCGACCGCATTTCGCGCATCGCGTGCGTTGCGCGACCGGCTGTGGCGTGTCCAGATGGCGACGTCGAGCAGGCGCAGCAGGCTGGGTGAGTGGATGCCGGCTGGGCGGAGTCCTTCGATCTCATCGCGGAGGGCGGATTCGCCCAGCGCGGCTGCCAGGGTCACCCAGAGTTGCTTCTTCGGCGGGGCGAGCACGCGAAGCACGATCTCGTCATGGATGGGCACGAGCCTGGGGCGTTTGCGGGCAAGGAGTTTGCTCGCGGTCACCGGACCGACTCCGGGCAGATCGTCGAGCCATCGGTGCAGCGCCGTCGCTACCTGAAGGGTGTCAGGGCCAGCGTTCCACAGATCTAGATCGGCGGGGATCGCGGTGAGCGCTGCGCTGACGTGGTCGCCGCCAGCCAGGAGGGCCCGGATGGCGAGCGGGCGCCAGGAGATGTCGAGCAATGTGGTGGCGAGCAGGTCGTCGAGGGTCAGCACGTCAGGTGGGTTCTCGCCGACCAGATCGAACGACGTGCCGGCGAATGGTCCGTCGGGACTGAAGTAGGCGGCAACGAGCCCGTCGATGCCGGGCACGGCGAGCACACCACGGATCCGGGCTCGGACCAGATCCTCAATCTGCACCCCGCGAGCATGTCACGACCGCTAAGCCAAGACGCCGGCGGGAGCAGTTGGAGGCCTACACCTCCCACGCCAATCGGACCAATCTACCCGCCGGTGGATCAATGCCTGCATCCCGAAGTCGACCAGTACGCCCACCGACGCGCCAACGACCGACCACCCGCCTTCGACCCCGAGGTCTACCGACAGCGCCACGCAGCCGGGTGCGCCATCAACCGCCTCAAACGCCATCGAGGCTGGTCGCCCGACATGACAAGCTTATCGTTCGGCACGAATCCACCCATCCGCGTTCCTAAGCTGCAGGGGCATTGACCGTGGTCTCGACCGGCAGCCCCGGCGAACGCGGCACTCGGACCGCCTTGCGCAGAACGAACAGGCTAGCCAGAGCGATAACGCTCGGACCAGACAGAGTTGCGGATAGCCAGACATGCCCCTGTAGCCCAACAACGATTGAGGCTGCGGTCATGCCGAGGACGATCACGAGACCAGCTACAAGGCCCCAGAGCAGGAGCCGGTCTGAACGCCGGGCAGCCTCGGCCGACAACTCTGCGGCCACCTCTTGCCTGCGGGTCTCCTCGCGCGCCATCAGTAGCTCGTGATTGCGGGCCAACTGCTCCTCGACGATCTTGAGGACTAGGTCGAACCGGTCGCCAGGAAGGTCCCGTAGCACGGTCAGCCAGGACTTGAACTCTCCCGGACTGATCGGGGCGGACGTGGTCATGACGCCTCCTGCGCGCCGGTGCGTGCCACGACAGCTAGGGCGGCAGCGGTGTCTTGCAGAGCTTGAACAACGGCCGGTTCGCCATAGGCGACCGCAAGATCCCTAAGCCTGCTGTCTCTAGCGTCACTGGGCAACTCCCGGCCGGGCTGCGCCCCCGGGTCGGATTCGTCAACGGTATCCGGACCACTGGGGGAATTGGACGCCATCACGCCAGGGCCCTGAGACGCAAGCGGCGCTGCCCATCTCGGCCTGTCGCTTCCAGTTCGCGCGGAGGGCTGGCCTATCCGAAGATCATCGATCACAATGCCACTGCTCGCCACGCTACCGCTCGTCGCGCGCGCAGGACCACTCCGCAATGAAGAGCCTATCCGGACCTGGTTCACTCCTGTTTTGACGAGCGAGCTGCTCACCCACTGCTCTCGCGAACCTCGACGTGACCGGCCCACGAACGAGAACACGGCGACGAAGCTCACGTGGATCGACACCAAAGCCAGGCCCAGCAAGCTGGCCCAGTTGTGCAGGCGGTCCGGAACCAGCACGAGCAGAAGCCATAGTGTCCCGGCCGCCAGCAGCAGCGCACCGCCCGCAGCCATCCACAACCGTCGCGTCATTACACCATCATGGACTATCTGAGCAACTCCCTGACCGATTGTGCCGAGCGGCGGCAGGAGCATCACCTCCGCGCGCCACGAATATCACCACCGTCGAACATCGGGGCGACCTGACATCGGTCGTGGGCCGGTTGTTGGGGACGCTTCTTCAGGGCGTTGGGTTCAGCACCCCCGACGTCAACGGCCGGCCGGGTCAAGACCCGCGGTGTATCGCCAGGCCAGCCGCGACGGTAGCGACTTCACTTCCAGATCCCGCGTCGCCTGGGGTTCAGCGTCGAAGTGCCACGCCAAAGCCTGAAGTAAGGGTGAGGAATGAACGCAGTCATCGAACTGGGTAACAGAGACTCACTCCAGTTGGAGCCGGCCCGACGCGCCCTTCGCCTCTATCCTGGCGCCGCCGGTGCCCAGGTTGGGCTGACTGAGCATCTGCAAGGCCCGGGAGCTGCCCGGGATCGCCTACCAGGTGTACGCCCGGGTGTTCGTCGAGGACAACATCAACCGCCGGCAGGAGCGGATGCTCTGCGACCTGCGTGCCACGAACCCGATCACGCCGACGGTGCGGCTGAGCCCGGTGCAGCTCTCCGGCTTCATCACCGACGAGCAGATACGCGTGGTCGGACAGCTGCGCGGCGGCGAGGATCTCTGGCTGAACCTACAGCTGAACACCTCATCCGTGGAGTGGCCGGCCGATTCTATCCCGAAGCCGGGTGCCACCCCGCCGTTCATCTCGAACGTGCCCGTGGCCGCGCTGGAGGAGATAACGGCACGGGTAAAGGACAGATCCACCCCGTTGCCACCCTCGGATTCAGTCGCGTTCGAGCGACCGCTAGACAAGCAGCTAACCAGGAAACTGGGATTCGGCATCAACGCTGGCGAGTGGACGGCGCAGCTCATGAACGTCCAGGCAGGGGCGTTTGTCGAGCTTCTCGTTCCTCTGGCCAGAGGCGCCGACTACACCGACGCAGTGAAGGCGTTGCGCGAGGCACTCGAGTTGCTACGGCAGGGGAGCATTGAGGCACGCAAGGCCGTGGAGCAGGTCCGCGCCGCGAACGAAACGCAGAGGCTGTTCAACGCGGGGAAGACGAAGTCTCCGCGGGAGCAGACCTACGACGAGCGGTGGGCGTTCATGGTTGAGGATCTGTTCTCGACCATGAGCGCCGCCGGCCACAAGGGCGAGGTAACGAAGGACTTCGAGTTCACGAGGGAGGACGGCGAGATGTTGATCGTCGCGACCGCGGGGATGCTCAAGCGGCTTTCCGCCGACAGCACCGTATGATAGCTGCCGCCCGCGGCGGACTGGCCAACGGCGTGATCGTCCGCTCCGACAGGGGCGCCTCGATACAGCAGCAGGAACTTCGCCGACGCCTGCCGCCGCCACCGCATCCGCCGTTCGATGGGGCGTGTCGGATCGTCGTATGACGACGCCCTGGCCGAGGCGTTCTTCGCCACCCTCAAACGCGAACTCGACGCCGACCGCCGCACCTGGGCAACCGAAGCCGACGCCCGCCGCGACGTCTTCCGGTGGATCGCCCTCTACAACCACCGACGCCGCCACTCCGCGCTCGGCTACCTCAGCCCGCCAACTACGAACAATCCCTTACACCAGATCGCGGCATGAACCCAATGGCCACATCCCGGGGGAGGCTCAGCCGTGCCTGCTTGTGCATCTGGACCGGTATGCCGACAGGGGGTCGGGTTTCCAATCCGAGGTCCAGATTTGTAATCCCTTGGTGTCAGCGCTCGTCGGCGGACGTGGCCCACACGCCATGCCGAAGCCCAGCTCCACCGCTCCCGACGACCGGCCTCAGCCGGTACCGGTCGGGTTGCTCCTCCCCCGCACACCACGCACGCACCACGCGGAAGTGCCGGACTGGCACGGACTATCCCCGAACCACCTCGCCTACCTCATCCGCCGGTACACCGACGCCGGGGATGTGGTTCTCGACCTCGACACGCACCCCGCCACCCTGGCCGCGACCACCTACCTGCACCGGAGACCAGCTCAGCTGCACACCGACCCCCACGGCCAGTGCCTGTGGCTCCCGCCTTTCGCACGTCCGGACTCCGGCGTGCCTCACCGGCCCGATCAGGGTGTCGACCTGATCCTGGCGGCGTTACCACAGACGATCGAGCAGCACGGCGACGTGAACACCGCAATGAGCACCTGGCGGCAACTGCTGCGCCCCGGCGGATTCCTGATCGCCGGACTTACCACCACGCCGCCCCCACCTGGTGGGTTCAGCTACCGCGCGACGGTCATCGCTGCCGCCCGCGCCGCCGGCCTCTTCTACCACCAGCACATCCCCGCCGTTCTCGTCCCGCTACCCGAGCACGAACCGCGCACTGCCTCGCAACGCCCCGACGAAGGCGACGACGGACGGCGCCTGCTCGCCGGCCGACACCTTCCGATGTTCCGGGACCTGGTCGTGTTCGGAACCACCGCCACCGGTGAGGAGAACGCCCATGCCTGAGTCCTACCCGTCGCAACGGGCCACCGGCCTGCACAACTCCAAACCGTCGTACCCTGACGGGCCCGATCTGGCGGCCCTGCTCGCCGAGGGCTACCTCGGCACGGTCTGGCTCACCGGCCAGCACCCGTCCCGCGACCTACGTCGCGGCCGATACACCCCCGAGTCACTGACCCACCCCGGCAAGATGCTGCCCACCATCGCCCGGTACGCCATCCGCACCTACACCGAACCCGGCGACCTGGTCCTCGACCCCATGGCCGGAATCGGCACCACCGTCATCGAAGCTATGCACCTCGGCCGCCACGGCGTCGGTGTCGAGTACGAAGCCGAATGGGTCGCCAAAGCAGCCGACAACATCCGCCACACCCACCAAGGCGGCGCACCGGGTCGGGGCGAGATGTACCACGGAGACTCCACCGCCCTACCGGCCCTGCTGCCGGCCAGCCTGCACGGACAGGTCTCCCTGGTGATCACCTCACCACCCTACGGGCCATCCACCCACGGCCACGTCCGCACACCAGGCCCGAGACGCGGACAGGTCCGCAAGATCAACCACAGATACGGCAACAGCGACAACCTCGCCTACCGCACCCCCGGCCAACTCGCCGACGGGTTCACCGCAATCCTCACCGGCTGCCGCCAACTCCTGCAGCCCGGCGGGCACGTCATCGTCACCGCCCGCCCCTACCGCCGCCACGGCGAACTCATCGACATCCCCGGCATGGTCGCCGCCGCCGGCACCAATGCTGGCCTCGAACTGGTCGAGGAGTGCATCGCCCTCATCTGCGGCGTCCGCGACGGCCGGAGCATCCCCCGCGCCTCGTTCTTCCAGCAGAAGAACATCCGCGACGCCATCGCCACCGGCGACCCGCAATGGCTCCTGCAACACGAGGACGTCGCCATTTTCCGCCGCCCGACGAACTCCAGCGCACACGACGCCGAGGGCTGGCCAGTCGACACCACCGCGCACGCTGACCAGCTTGATGCCTCCACCCCGCACCGCGTGGATCGACGTGCACAGGCGGTGCCCCTGGGAAACGTCAATCCCGGCGGCAGCGCCATCGATCCCCGGTCCCACCCGGACCGGGACGATGAAAGGACACCCGATCCGTGCCCGCCCCATCTGCACCCCACGCCAGGGGACGTACGACGCGCCCCTACCGACCGCCGGTGGTCCGACGATCCCCCCAGGTCACACCCCCAGCCCAGCCCTCCCACCGCGACGGGTCCGCAGTGAGCACCCCGGCCGCTGGGTGGCAGCCCGACCCCCTTCTGACCATCGACGACGTCGCGGCCTGGCTCGGCAAGCCGAAGAACACCCTCTACGCCTGGCACAGCCGAGGCAAAGGACCGCGCGCCATCCGCGTCGGCAACACCCTGCGCTACCGGCGCAGCGAGGTCGAACGCTGGCTCGACGCCCACACCGACCCGGAGCGCTGAGCCATGGCCCGACCTCCGCTGCCCATCGGTACCTGGGGCAACATCCGCACCGAAAAGCTCGGCCCCAACCGGTACTGCGCCCGAACCCGGTACCGCGATCACGATGGCAAGACCCGCGACGTCGAGGCCACCGACACCACCGGCCCGGCCGCCATTCGCGCGCTGAAGATCAAGCTACGCGACCGGGTTGCCCCCAACGACGACGAGATCACCCGGGAGACGTACGTCAGCACGCTCGCTGCTCGATGGCTGGAAGAGATCACCGCAGAGGAGCGCGTCTCGCCGCAGAGCATCAGCAGGTACGAGATCAGCGTGCGAGTCTCCATCGTGCCCGCCCTGGGTGCCCTACGGATCCGGGAGGCCAGCGCAGGCCGCATCGACAAGTTCCTGCGTAAGATCGCCGAGGATCGTCCGTCGGCCGCCAAGAGCGCGAAG
The DNA here is from genome assembly GCF_040648835.1 of Micromonospora sp. NPDC049081. Lineage (NCBI taxonomy): Bacteria > Bacillati > Actinomycetota > Actinomycetes > Micromonosporales > Micromonosporaceae > Micromonospora > Micromonospora sp. NPDC049081. Next base: position 50,527 of record NZ_JBEZEK010000018.1, read on the forward strand.
GTGGTCCTCGGCCAGATGTTGGCCCTGGCCGTACGTCGCGGCGCGCTCACCACCAACCCCATCCGCGACACCAGCCGCCTACGCAAGCCACGCAAGACCGTCGTCGCCCTCGAACGGGAACAACTCGACGACGTCCGCTCAGCGATCCGGAGGTGGCAACAGCCGACCCCCGGCAAGTCAGGCCCTCGCCCGACCAGCGACCTGGCCGACATCGTTGACCTCATGCTCGCCACCGGCGCCCGCATCGGCGAGATCCTGGCGTTGCGGTGGGAAGACCTGGATCTCGCCGTCGAACATCCTGTCCTGACGATCTGCGGCACCATCATCTACGTCAAAGGCCAGGGCTTCTTCCGCCAGGAGTGGACGAAGACCGACGCGGGCTTCCGGTCAGTGGTCCTGCCCCGCTTCGCGGTCGGAATGCTGATGGCCCGCAAGCTCGACGCCGCCGACAACCCCCACGACGCGATCTTCGCCTCCCGACGCGGCACCTGGCTATCACCGCCGAACGTCCGCCGGCAGTGGCGTGCGGCCCGCGCCGACACCGGCCTCGAATGGGTCACCCCGCACACCTTCCGCAAGACCGTCGCCACCCTGATCGACCGGGAGGCCAACACCGACAGCGCCGCCGCCCAGCTCGGACATGGAAGCAACGAGATCACCAAGAAGCACTACATCGTCAAGGCCGCCCTCGCCCCGGACAGCTCCGCCATCCTCGAACAGCTCGGCGGAAGGCCAACGTCAGGCGATCCGGAGAACCCCGGCCCTGGCCCGCAGCCGACCGCATAGACGGGCAGCGGCCGGCAGCACCACCCGCCCCGTCGAATGTGATCGCCCCAGGGCGTTACTGAGGGGTTTACGGGGGGCGGTTCAAAACTACATAGACAAACATCAAGGCCCTGCCCAGCTAAACGCTGGTCAGGGCCTTTTTGTGGTGCGCCGCCAGGGACTCGAACCCCGAACCCGCGGATTAAGAGGTCGAAGTTCCCTCGCCCCGCTGCACCGCGCCGACCGGTCGGGCGGGTGTGCGGCCCCGCCCGCCGGTCACGGGCGAGGGGTCAGAAGCGCGCCCAGTCGTCGGCGGCGGGCCGCCACACGTCGATGTTGCGCGGGTCGACCGCCATCCGGCGGGCCCGGTGGGTCTCGTGCTCCTCGGGGGTGAACACCCGGTGCCTGTCGCACAGTTCGTAGCGCGGCCCGTGCCGGGTGTCGTGCATGTAGAAGGCGATCGACGTCGAGGCCGAGTGGTTGACCAGGTCCGAGGCGATCGGGACCTTCTTGTACTGGGCCCGCGCCCGGCCGCGCATCACGTGGTCGAAGCTCTTCATCATGAAGCACAGGTGCGCGACGTAGAACTCGTTGTTGCGCTGGATCGCCAGGCTGTGGTGGTAGCGGTCCTCACTGCGCAGGAAGACCGTGACGTCGCCGACGTGGTCGGACTCCTGGAAGCCGAGCACCTTGGTGTAGAACGCCAGCGTCTCGTCGTACTTGTCGGTGGCGAGGAAGGGGTGCACCAGGTCCAGCGGGCGCAGCTCGATCAGCGGCGGCTCGGCGTACTCCTGGAACTCGGTGAACAGCTCGACGATCAGCCCGTTGGGGTCGCGGACGGCGAAGCCCCGCTGGACCAGGCCCTTGACCCGGTCGGCCAGCTCGAAGACCTCGTGCCCGGCGGCGGTGACCCGCTCCCGCAGGTCGTCGAGGACGGCGTCGTTCTCGACGCTGAACCCGACCGCCGTGGTCCAGGACTCGGTACGCTGCGGCGCGGCGACCAGCTCGATGCTGTGGTGTTCGAGGTCGGCGCGCAGGAACGCGTACTCGTCGTCGTGCTGCTCCAGTTGCAGCCCGACGTGGTACTGGAGGAACTCGATGGAGGCGGCCAGGTCCGGCACCTCGATCCGGGCGTACTCCATGCCGTAGGGCCCACGGCGGCGGGCGGTGGCCTCGGTGGTCATCTGTGACCCCTCTCGATGGGCTGGGCGTCCCCGGCGGTGGGGAGACTGACGATGGCCTGACGCTCGATGACCGGCCGCCAGCGTTCCCGGACGAACCGCTCGTGCGAGTCGCTGTGCAGGTAGTCGAGCAGGTCTTGCTCGGTGGGGAACTCCACGACGAAGCCGTGGGTCATGCTGGTGTCGCGGGTGCTGACGTTGACCCCGCTGCGCCAGTTGCGCATCGCGGGATACCGGCTCGGGAAGGTCTCCAGCTCGGCCAGGACGGACTCGGCCGCGCCGGGCGGCAGGTCGTCGCGGAACCGGAAGACCAGCATGTGGGTGATCATGGCGGCCGGCTCAGAGGATGAAGCTGAGTCGGGCGCCGGGGTCCATCGACTCCATCACCGGCACGGCCCGGCGCAGCCGGAACCGCAGCCCGTCCGGGTCGACCTTGAGCACGTGCTCGTAGCGGCCGACGTAGGTGTAGGCGCCGTTGTCGCGGTAGCGGTGGATGAGGAAGTTGGCGCTGATCCAGACGGTCTCCGCGCCGGCCTCCAGCAGCAGCACGTTGGAGATCATGCGGTGGGTCCGCGAGTGCGGGTTCTCGGCGTGCGCCTTGCGGCTCTTGAGCCGCTTGACCCGGGCCTGGATCAGCTCGTAGTCGTCGGCGACGAAGTACCCGGCGGTGGTGGCGTCCCAACCGGCCCAGTCGGTGGTCGGCACCTCCAGCCGGCCACCCGGCTCGATCAGGGTGAGCCACTCGTCGAGTCGCCACTCGTCGAGCAGTTGCGCCTCCCGGTAGAGGAAGTCCTCCACCTCGGCCCGGGTCACCTCGCGCGACTCCACCTTGACCACTCCCCCACGGCTCCCGGCCGTCGTTGACAACGCGCTCACTTGCCCGCACCCCCCGCGGCGGGTCCGGCGGCGGGCGTACCGGCCGGCGGGTCGCCGGCCACGCTGGTGCCCGCCCCGACGACCTCGGCCCAGCGCCGCCAGAAGCTGCGCATCGCGCCCTCGTCGATGGAGCGGCCCTGGTTGCCCTGCTTCTCGTTGGCCATGCCCCGGGACATGTCGCTCCAGTCGTGCGCGGGGTCGACCGAGTCGGCGGTCGCGGTGATGCCGCGCTGCACCGCCTCGTACGCCTCGATGTCGTCGGGGGTGGCAAGGCCGCCCGGTCCGACGAAGCTGACCATCGTCTTGATCCGCAGCGCGCGGACCGACTCCGGCTCGCCGACCTCGACGAACTGCCAGGCCCGCACGTCGGTGCGGTCGGCGGCGACGGGTTCGAGCTGCCGGATGGTCAGCGCCTCCAGGTCGAACAGCAGCAGGTTGGGGAAGACGAACAGGATGCGGCTGGCGTCGGCCACCTCGGCGGCGAGTTCGGGGCCGAGGCGGGCCTCCAGCTCGCGGCGCTTGGTGACGGTGCGGGTCTTCTCCTCGTCGCCGAAGCGGGGCTCCCACACCATGCCGATCCGGCCGTTGTGCCCGGTGAGCACGAGCAGCCCGTGGCCGCCGCCGAGGTCGTAGGCGTACTGGTCGTCGTCGGTGACGGCGAAGCCGGTCTCGCGCAGGTAGCCGACGAAGGTGTTGTGGGTGGGGGCGAAGTGGTAGCCGTCCATCGCGTTCTCGACGGCCAGCTTCCAGTTGCCCTTCACGCTGTAGAGCTGCACGCCCGGCAGGGTGGTCATGCCGTGCTCGCCGATCTTGGCGGTCAGCGACATGTAGTGCGCGGCCGGTCCGAGGTGGGTCAGCAGGTCCGGCACGTCCGGGTCGAAGGCGACGAAGACGAAGCCCTCGTGGATCTGGAGCCGGGGCACCTGCCGCAGGGCCATCGAGGCCCGGAAGGCGGGGTCGTCGGGGTACGCGTCGTCACCGGGCAGCGCGGCCAGCTCGCCCGAGTTGCTGAACGCCCAGGCGTGGTAGAAGCACTGGAAGAACTTCGTGTTGCCCTCGCTGTGCCGACACAGCACGGTGCCCCGGTGGGTGCAGGCGTTGAAGAAGGCCCGCACCTGGCCGTCGGCGTCCCGGCAGAAGATCAGCGGTCGACCGCCGAGGGTACGGGTCTTGAAGTCGCCCGCCTTCGGGATCTCGGTCTCGTGACCGAGATAGAGCCAGGTGTGATTCCAGATCCGGTCGACCTCGGTCCGGAAGACCTCCGGATCGCGGTACGCCGAGCGGTGCACCCGGAACCGCAGCGCCTCCCAGTCCTCGTCGATCATCGCGCCGGTTGCACCGAGCGGACGTACCGGCGTCTGCTGCGCCATCACCTCACCGCCTTCTACGTCATGCGAGACAGCATCTCGCTACACGATGCTGCTACTCCGCCATGGCAACTGTCAAGAGCAGGGAAGACTCCGGCACCGGGTTACTCGCTGTTAATACGAACGCAACACGTACCTGCTGATTCGCCGGCCACGATGCCCCACATCCGACTCGGCCCGGCCGATCCGCCCCACGGCGATCACCGGCCCCGGATGCGGCCCGCGCACCCCGTCGCCGGCCGCCGGCCACCCGCACCGGGCAGCGCCGTCCCGTCGCACCGCCAGCCGGTGTCACCCCTCCCGGAGGATGTCATGCTCCAGCCGCACGATGGCCCGATCGGTGGAACCCACTACCTGCCCAGCACCCCGGACACCTGCCTGTGGGGCCGGCTGCCCAACCGGCGGCACGACCCCGTGCTGCGGGTCGGCTCCGGGGAGACCGTGACCATCGACACGCTCAGCCACGAGGGGATCCTGGAGGACCAGGGGCGTGACCCGGTCGGCTACCTCAAGCAGTTCGACGTGCCCACCGACCGGGTGCTCACCGACGCCCGCGACCTGGCCGCCTCCGACGTCGCCCACGACTACGACGCCGACGGCCCGCACGTGGTCACCGGCCCGATCACGGTGGCCGGGGCCGAACCCGGCGACCTGCTCCGGATCGAGGTGCTCGACCTGCTCGTCCGTGCCCCCTACGGCTTCATCAGCAGCCGCCACGGCTACGGCGCGCTGCCCGGGGAGTACCCGCTCACCCCCACCGACACCGGCCCCGACAGCGACGGCCCCCGGGAGTACGGCACCGTCAGCCACTTCACCGAGGTGATCCACCACGGCGGCCGGCTGTTCGGCACCCTGCCGTACGGCGACGGCCGGGCGGCCCGCTTCCCGCTCGCACCGTTCCTCGGCCTGATGGGCGTCGCCGTCGACACCGACGAGCCGGTCCACTCGGTGCCGCCCGGCGCGTTCGGCGGCAACCTCGACATCAACGAGCTGCAGGTCGACTCGGCCCTCTACCTGCCGGTGCAGCTGCCCGGGGCGGGTTTCTACGCCGGTGACCCGCACTACGCCCAGGGCGACGGCGAGGTGGCGCTGACCGCCCTGGAGGCACCGCTGCGGGCCACCCTGCGGCTGTCGGTGATCCCCCGGGCGCAGGCCGGCCTGCTGCTCGGCGGGGTCGACGGGCCGTTCGGCGAGACCGCCACCCACTGGCTGCCGGTCGGCCTGCACGCCGACCTCGACGAGGCGATGCGGCGGGCCGTCCGGGCCGCCGTCGACTTCCTCGTCCGCACCCAGGGCATGCCCCCGCAGACCGCCCTGGCCTACCTCAGCGCCGCCGCAGACTTCGAGGTCAGCCAGGTCGTCGACGGGGTGAAGGGCATCCACTGCCTGATCCGCAAGGCCGACTTCCCGGCCCACTTCTGACCGACGGCCCCCTGCTGACCGACGGCACGGGTCCCGGCCGGTGGCACCACGCCACCGGCCGGGACGACCGGGAGGGGTCACCAGCGGACCCGGGTCACCGCACGGTGCACCGGCGAGGCCCGCAGCGGCACCGCCGCCACGCCGTCGCCCCCGACCGGGACAGGCCGGGGGCGACGCGCAGCCGGCCGGAGCCGGGCCGCTCCGTCGCCGGAAACAGCACGACGGGCGGCAGGATCAGGGAGAACAGGTCAGGCGACCGTGGGCACCTCGGCTCGGCGCGGCGCGGCGGCCATCGCCCCCGCCCGGGTGACGGTGACCGCCGCCGCCCGGCTCGCCCACCGGGCCGCCTCGTCGATCGCCGCGCCGTCGAGCAGCGCGTCGGCCAGGGCGGCACAGAAGGTGTCCCCGGCACCGGTGGCGTCCACCGCGTCGACCTGCTCCGCCGGCACCAGCCACTGCCGGTCGGTGGTCACCACCAGCGCGCCGTCGCCGCCGAGGGTCACCACCACCGGCCCCCGGGTGCCCAGCGACCGGGCCATCGCGGCCAACCCGTCGACCCCGACGTCCGGCGTCGGCGCACCGGCCAGGGCGGCCAGCTCACCCCGGTTGGGCACCAGCACGTCGACCCGGGCCAGGGTCGCCGGATCGACCGGGCGGGCCGGGGCCGGGTTGAGCACCACCAGGCCCTCCGCCAGGCGTACCGCCTCGGCCACCACCGCGGCGTCGACCTCCTGTTGCAGCAACACCGCCCGCGCCGACCCGAGCAGGTCACGCAGGGGCGCGAGGTGCTCGGGTGCGAGCCACATGTTCGCCCCCGAACTCACCGCGATGGTGCTGTCGCCGTCGGCGGTGACCAGGACGATCGCCTGCCCGGTCGGCCGGGGGGCGCGCAGCACCGACTCGGTGGTCACCCCCTCGGCGGCGATCAGCCCGAGCAGCCAGTCCCCGTCGGCGTCGATGCCGACCGCGCCGACCATCGCCACCCGGCGACCCAGCCGGGCGGCGGCGACCGCCTGGTTGGCACCCTTGCCGCCGCCGGTACGCCGGTGGTCGGCCGCGCCGAGCACGGTCTGACCGGGGGCGGGCAGCTCGTGCAGCGGCACCACCACGTCCACGTTGAGGCTGCCCACCACGACGATGTCGGTCATCGCGGTCAGCCCTGCCCCGGACGCCAGGCGTGCGGCAGGAAGTCCGCCCGGGGCGGGGCGAAGACGTCCACGTTGATGCACGGGCCCTCGGTCGGTTCGATGTAGTGCTCCGCGCCCCGCGGCACGAGCAGCAGCGAGCCCGCTCCCATCGGGTGCGGCACGCCGTCGACGTAGTAGTTGCACCGGCCGCCGAGGATCAGCACCAACTGGTCGAAGTCGTCGTGGTGGTGCGGGTTGAGGTCCATCCCGACGGCCAGCTCGTGCCAGGCGAAGAGGACCTCGTCGGTGGCGTACACCTTGCGGCGCACCCCGGGCCGGACCTCGGTGGCCGGGATGTCGTCCCAGTTGACCGAGATGCCGTACAGCTGCGGATTGAGCATGTGAACGCGTCCCCTTCTCAGGCGGGTCGGGCAGGTGCGGCGAGCCGACGCAGGCCGGCCCCGAGCAGTTGCAGGTCCGAGCCGACGACGAGGTACCGCGCGTCGGTCAGGCCGCAGCCATCCAGCATTTCGGCGGAGCGCTCGGCGACCCAACCGCCGAGGGCGGCCCCGGTCGCGCGGGCCGCGTCGGCGATGTCCCCGGTGCGCCGCAACAACGGCCCCCGGTCGTCGGTGGTCGACAGGCCCAGGCTCACCGCCAGGTCGGTGGTCCCGACGAAGCCGACGTCCACCCCGGTCAGCAGGGCGGGCAGCGGGTCGTCGGTGGTCGCCGTCTCGATCTGCGCCACCAGTACGGGCGGGTGCTCGGCCTCCGCCGCCAGGTACCGGTCGAGGCCGTCACCGCCGTACCCCGCCGACGGGTGCGCCAGGCTGATGCTGCGCCGCCCGTGCGGGGCGTACCGGCTGGCCGCGCGCAGCGCCTCGACGTCGGCCCGGCGACGCACGGTCGACAGCTGCACCCCGACGGCCCCGGCCTCCAGCAGCCGGTTGACCTGGCCGGGGTCGACGGCCGGGACCCGGACCAGCGCCGGCAGGCCGGCCAGGGCGGCGAGCCGGAGCTGGTCGGTGGCGGTGCGCTCGTCCAGCCCGGAGTGCTCCAGGTCGACCACGACGAAGTCGAGGCCGGCGCGGGCGGCCAGCGCGATCACGTCGGCCCCGGGCAGCTTGACGAAGGTGCCGACGAGCTGCCCGCCGTCGCGCAGCGTGCCCCGCAGCCGGGCCCGGGCGGCGTGCACGCCGGTGGACGGCGTCGTCCCGGCGGGTGTCGCCCCCGCTGCTGGCGGCCCGGCGGACGCCGAACCCGGTGGCGTCGACCCGGCGGACACCTGCGCACGCCCCGGCGGGGGCGGCTCGACGGCGGACGCCTGTGGCGGGGACGGCTCGACGGCGGACATCAGCGGGTCACGCCCCGGTGGCGGGCAGGCCGCGCCACGGCACGGTCGGCACCTGCTCACCGGCGAGCAGCACCACGGCCGGGTCCAGCCGGGGCGCGGTGATCTTGTTGCCGGCGGCGTCGGGCAGCACCGCCTCCTCGGCCTCGGCCAGCACGGTGACGTGGGCCGGGCCGCCCTCGACGAGGCTGCCGTAGCCCTCGGCCTCCAGGCCGGTCAGCCGGGCCGGTGCGGAGGTCACCCGGGGCACCAGCTGCTCCAGGGTCATCCCCATCGCGCGCAACTTGGCCATGCTGGTGACCAGGTCGAACACCGGGCCGCGCCAGTTGCGGGCGCTGGTGTCGGAGGTGACCACGTCGGGCAGGAAGCCCTGCTCGATCGCCGGGCGGGCGACGGCGAAGCTGAGGTTGCTCTTGCCGTGGGCGGACTCGAACAGCACCCCGCGCTCACGGGCGGCGTACACCTCGGGCAGCACGGTGCCGTCGTTGAGGATGCCGTACGGCTTGCCGGTGTAGCAGTGCGCCACGACGTCGCCGGGGCGCAGCAGGGGCAGGATCACCGGCAGCGGCTCCGGCGTCTCCCCGATGTGGATCATGAGCGGCAGGCCGGCCTCGGCGGCGAGCGCCAGGGACCGCTTGAGCAGCGGACGCCAGTCCATCCCGACGACGTCCTCGGAGAGCCGGATCTTGAAACCGCGCACCCGGTGCGGGTTCGCCTCGGCCACCGCCAGCGCGTCCTCCGGCACCAGCGTGCCCGGGTTGATCAGCTCACCGAACCGGAAGTCGATCAGGCCGAGGACCGAGACGTTGAGGAAGTTGACCAACCGCATCCGGGCCGGGACGGCGACGTACTTCTCGAACGCGGCGAAGGTCGACGCGCCGACCGTGCCGGCGTCGCAGGCGGCCACGACGCCCCGGTGCAGGTGCGCCTCGTCCGGCGGGGCACCGACCTTGGAGACCTCGGCGAAGATGTGGGTGTGCGCCTCGACCAGGCCGGGCAGCACGTACTGCCCGGTGCAGTCGATCACCCGGTCGGCGTCGGCGGCGAGGCCGGGCGCGATCCGGGCCACCCGGTCGCCGCTGACCGCGACGTCGGCGACCCGACTGGCCCCGGTCTCGCCGTCGAACACCTGGCCACCGGCCAGCACCAGGTCGTATCGGTCGGAATTCTCACTCATGACATCGGGCTCTCTGTGCGAAGCGAGTGGGTCGACGCGCTGACGGTGGCCGCGCTGACGGCGGCCGGCGCGGGGTGTTCCGGGCCCTCGGCACGGAACCGGGTACGCAGGGGCAGCACCCCGGCGACGGTGACCTCCACCTGGTCGCCGGGGCTCAGGAAGCAACCCCGGTCCTGGCCGGTGCCGGTCGGGGTGCCGGTGAGCACCACGTCACCGGGTTCCAGCACCACGTAACTGGTGATCCAGGCGAGCAGGTCGGGCACCGGGAAGATCAGGTCGGCGGTGCTGGCCTGCTGGCGCAGCTCGCCGTTGACGGTGGTGCGTACCCCGATGGCCTCCCGGTCGGCGACCGCGCCGAGGCCGAGCACCGAGGCGCCCAGGGCGCCGAAGCCGGGGAAGCTCTTGGCCAGGGTGGGGTTGCCGGTGGCGGCCATCACGTCCCGGGCGGTCAGGTCGTTGGCGGCGGTGATCGCGGCGAGGTGCGCCCAGACCTGCCCGGCCGGGGTGTGGTGCATCCGCGCACCGACGACCAGGGCGACCTCACCCTCGTAGTCGGGCTGTTCGCTGACCGAGCCGGGCAGCGGCACGGTGTCCCCCGGGCCGGAGCCTGCGCTGGGCGACTTGAGATAGAGCACCGGCCGGGTGGGCAGCGCCCGTCCGGTGGTCCGGGCCTTGCAGTGGTAGTTCAGCCCGACCCCCCACACCGCCCGGGTGCCGGACAGCGGGGCGCGCAGGTCGCCGACGAGGGTCTCCAGCGGCAGCCGCCGCCGGACCCGGGCCTCGACGGCCGGGGTGAAGCCGAGTCCGGCGCGCAGCATGGCCGCCACGTCCGGGTACGGCAGGTCGAGCAGCTCGACGTCGTCACCGACGATCCGGCCCAGCCCGTACCGGGTGACCACCAGGTGCGCGTCGGCGGGCCCCGGGGCGGTCATGCCGCGTCCGAGGAGTGGCCGGGAACGGTGCCGAGCGCCGGGTTGACCAGCGGGGCCAGGTTGTTGACGGCGGCGGCGGCCTCACCGAAGCCGACCGAGATGAGGCGTACCTTGCCGTCGTAGTCGGTGATGTCGCCGGCGGCGAAGACCCGGGGCAGGTTGGTGCGCATCGACCGGTCCACCGCGATGTGCCGGCGACGCATCTCCAGCCCCCACTGCTCCATCGCGCTGAGGTCCGCGATGAAGCCGAGCGCGGCCACCACCGCCTGGGCGGGCAGCGTCTGGCGGCCCTCGCCGCGCACCTCGGCGATCTGCACCGCCTCGATGTGCTGCTCCCCGTCGATCCCGCAGACCTCGTACGGGGTGAGCACCCGCACGGTCGAGTCGTGCAGCTGGGTGACGCTGTGCTCGTGGGCGCGGAACTGCGGTCGCCGGTGCACCAGGGTGACGCTGCTGGCGTACGGCTCCAGGGCCAGCGCCCAGTCGACGGCGGAGTCGCCGCCGCCGACCACCACGACCTCCTGCCCGGCGAGTTCCTCCAGCCGGGGTACGAAGTAACGCAGCCCCCGGCCGAGGTGGCCGCTGCCGACCGGCAGCTCGCGGGGGGTGAAGGTGCCGATGCCGGCAGTCAGCAGCACGGCGGCCGCCCGGACCTCGGTGCCGGTGTCGGTGCCGATCAGCACGTGGTCCTCGGCGCAGGTCAGCTCGATGGCGCTCTGCCCGAGCAGGAAGGTCGGCTTGGCGGTGGCGGCCTGGGTGAGCAGGGCGTCAACGAGTTCCTGGCCCCGGACGGCGGGCAGTCCGGCGATGTCGTAGATCGCCTTCTCGGGGTAGAGGGCGGCGATCTGCCCGCCAGCCTCGGGCAGCGAGTCGATCACCGCCACGCTCATTCCGCGGAAGCCGGCGTAGTAGGTGGCGTAGAGGCCGGCCGGGCCGGCGCCGACGATCGCGAGGTCGACCTCGTGCCGCTCGGCCATCAGCTGGCGCTTTCCGCGACGGCCGGGTGGTCGTGGCCGACCCGGCCGATCTTGCGGGCGCCGCCCGGGGTGCCGATCTCGGTGAAGAACTCGGCGTTGATCGGGCCGAACCGGGCCCGGTCGGCGGGCAGGTCGTCGAAGTGGAAGATCGAGGTGACCGGGCAGACCGGCTCGCAGCGCCCGCAGTCGACGCACTCGTCCGGGTTGATGTACATCATCCGGTCGCCCTCGTAGATGCAGTCCACCGGGCATTCCTCGACGCAGGACCGATCCTGTACGTCCACACATTCGTCGGTGACCACGTAGGCCATCGGTCCTCCTGCGGTTGGGTCGGCCGGCCACATCCGAGCCGACGTGGCAGGTCGGGGCGCGCAGCCGATCCGGCGTGCCGGGCCCGTTCCGCGACGTCGCCGGATGCGGGGGCGATGTCGTTTGGTGTCAGGCCACGCTAGAGACCTGGCCCAGAGTATGTCAACATACGAGACGTCATCTTGAATGAAGTCACGCAGGCGAGAGGAACCGGATGGACGACGAGGTGCCGGCGACCCTGCGCCACGCCGCCGAGCGGGCGGTCGACGAGGCCACCCTGCTCGACGCCCTGGCAGCGCTCACCGCGCAGCCGACCCCGTACGGCCGGGAACGGGCCACCGCGCACCGCGTCGCCGACTGGGCCGCCACCCGCTGGCCGGAGCTGTCCTGGCAGGTCGACCCGCTGGCCCGCACGGCGGGCACCCCCGACAGCGCCAACCTGGTCGGCGGCTCCGTGCTCGGCGACCGCCCCGAGTTGCTGATCTACTCGCACCTGGACACCTCACTGACCGGCGCGGCCGACTTCGACGCCCCGATCACCGGCCGACGGACCCCCGCCCCCGCGCTGGAGCTGTCCGGCCCGGCCCGCGAGGTGGTCAGCGGCTTCGGCCTCGGGGTGGCCCGGGCGGCCGCCGCCGCCGCCCTGGTCGGTTACGCCGCCGCCGCCGAGGCCTGCCGGGCCGCCGGCCGGCCGCACCGGCTGACCCTGCTGCTCGCCGCCACCGGCACCCACCGCGACGATCCCACCGCCGGGCCGGACGACGGGGTCGCGCCGGCCCCCACCGTCGGCGGGGTGCTCCACCACCTGGAGGACCGGCCACTGCCGGCCGCCGCGATCGTGGCCAAGACCAGCCCGGGCATCCTCACCGCCGAGCCCGGGGCGATGTTCCTGCGGGTACGGCTGACCAGCGGGTTCCATCCCGCCCTGTTCCGGGACACCGCCACGCCCCCCGGCGGGCTGCTCGTCCACCTGGGCGTGCTCGTCGAGGCGCTGGAGGAGTTCCGGCACGCGCACCTGGCCCGTCGGGCCGACCCGGACGCACCGGTCGGCGCGGAGTTGGGCATCGGGGCGGTCCGGGCCGGCCAACCGGGCAAACCCGACCTGCTGCCCGGGGTGGTCGACGTCCACCTCTACCTGACCACGGTGCCCGGCGACGACCCGCGGCAGATCACCGACGCCCTGCGGGCGACCCTGACCCGGCGGCTGCGCGACACTCCCCTCGCCGGCTGCGGGGTGGCGGTGACCGGCCACCCGGCCCACCCGTCCGCCGCCACCCCGGTGGACGCAGCGATCTGCCGGCACGCGGGCGGAGCCTGGCTCGCCGCGTACGGCCGGCCGGCCCCACCGGTGCGCGGTTGGACCGGCTCGACCGACGGGGTGGTGCTGCGGCGACGGGGGGTGCCGACGGTGCGGCTGGGGCCACCGGCGCTCCCGCCCGATCCGACCGATCCGCGACGGGAAAGGTACGCGGTGCCGGAACTGCTGCGCTTCGCCCGGTTATATGCCGACATCGCGCTACGCCACCAGCAGGCATCGACAGGCTGACGTGTCATATGCCATGATACTGTCTCACTCTGCGCACAAAGGAATCCAGATGGCGGACGATGCCCCTTCGCCGGTCAAGAGCGCTGATCCCAGCTCACCGGCGATCCAGACCGTGCAGCGCGCGGCGGTCATCCTCAACGCGTTCACGGCGGCACGTCCGCGCCTGAGCCTCAACGAACTCACCGCCAGCCTCGGCACCAGCAAGGCCACCGCGCACCGCTACACCAAGGCGCTGCGGGAGAGCAACCTGCTGCGCTACGACGAGCGGGAGGGACTCTACTCCCTCGGGCCGCAGATCCTGACCCTCTCCGCCGCCGCCCGCGCGGCGATGCCGGTCATCAGCATCGCCGGTCCGCGCATGCAGCAACTGGTCCGCGAGATCGACGAGACCGTCGTGCTCAGCGTCTGGGACGGCGACACCGCCGTGGTGGTCCGCGCCGACGACAACACCGACCGGGTCATCCGGGTCAGCGTGCGCACCGGCTCCCGGCTGTCGCGCACCGAGTCCGCCCAGGGCCGGGTGTTCTGCGCCTTCCTCCCCGAGGCCGACGTCCCGGGGCTGGCCGCCGAGATCGCCGCCTCCGCCGAGCTGCGCCGGGAGGTCGACAAGATCCGACGCACCGGCATCTCGGCCAACACGCCCTCGGCCAACGGGGTCCGCAGCATCGCCGCACCGATCTTCCGGGGCAGCACCCTGATCGCCGCCATGGCCATCGTCGGCACCACCACCTCGGTGCCCGAAGGCACCGACAGCGCGCTCGCCATCGCCCTGCAACGCGTCGCCGCCCTGGTCACCGCCGAGCTGGGCAGTGGCGGCAACGGCCACCACCCCCCGGTCGGCAGCAACGGTCACCGCTGACGGGCGGGCAGACCCCGGGCGTCAGCTCGCGCCGAGCGCCTCGGACAACTCCCGCGCCACCAGCCGAACGCTGTCCGCCGCAGCCGCCTCCACCGCGCCGGACAGCGTCGTGCTGGTGCCCAACACGGCCAGGGCGGCCACCACCTGGGTACGCTCGAACACCGGCGCGGCCAGCACGCGTACCCCGAAATCCTCCGGGGAGTTGGCGGCGAAACCGTCCCGGCGGACCTGCTCGACGACCGCCCGCAGCCCCGCCGACAGCCGCAACTGGCGGGCCACCGCGGGCGCCTCGGCGGCCGACAGGTAGGCACAGAACACCCGACCCTGCGCCGAGCGCAGCAGATCCAACGGCGAGCCGGTACGCACACTCAACCGCACGTCACCGCTGGTGTTGTCCATGCAGCGGACCACCGTCGGCACCTCGCCGTTCCACACGCTCAGCACCGAGGTCTGGTTGGTCAGCCGGGTGAGCCGGTCCAGGTACGGCTCGGCGGCGGTGACGATGGGCAGCGCCGCACGGGCGGCGGCCTCCATCGCCAACACCTGCGGACCGAGCGTGTAGGTCGCGGTGGCCACGTCGAAGCGCAGCAGGTTGGCCGCCCGCAACGCGCGGGCGTAGCGGTGCGCGGTGGCCCGGCTGATGGCCAGGTCGGCGGTCAACTCGGCCAGGGTGAGCCGGGGCCGCTCGACGGAGAACGCCTGGAGGATCGTGGCGGCCCGCTGCACCGTCTGGATCGCCGGCGCGTCACCGGCCGACTCGTCGACTCCGCCCGTCACCGCGTCACCTCGCACTCGCCGTCCACCGAAAGGCGAACTCTACCGAGCACGGACCGTATCCGGCGACACGGACACCACCCCGGGCGACGATCCCCACCCGACGCCCCGACGCCCCGACGACCGGGACGGACTCCCGCCCCAGGCGGGGCCGGCGTGGTGGGGGTGCGCGACGGTGGCCGGGCTGCTGCCGGCCCGGGTGGGTGGTTCCCCACCCGGAGCGCCCCACCTCACCGGGCGGCATCGCCGTGCCGACCCGGGTTCACGCCGGGCCGCCCGCCCCCGAACCGGGGACGGACGGCGGTCCGGTGGCCGCGGCGAGCTGACGGTGGACCTCGCCGCTGTCCCAGTAGTCGACCCGGTGGGCGATCAGACCGTCAGCGTCGACCCGGAACCGGAACACGCCACGGATGCGCACCGGGGCCCGGCCGGCCGAAGCCAGCCGGAACGACATCCGGTACGCCACCGCCGCCCGCTCACCGTCGACGAGCAGCTCCTCCACCTCGTAGCGCAGGTCGACGAACTCGGCCAGGAAGCCGTCGAGCCGGGCCCGGTAACGGACCCGGCCGACCACCGTCCGGCCGAGGGCGGCGGTGTGCTCGTTGACGAAGTCGACGCTGACGCAACCGGCGACGGCATCGGCGTCGTGGGCGTTCAGCGCCGCCAGATACCGCTGGACGGCGGCGCGGGTGGAGGCTGCGGTCAGCTCCCCCACCGACGCCGCACGGTGTCGAAGACCTGCTGGTCGTGGGAGATCTCGATGACGTTGCCGTCGGGGTCCTTCAGCGCGCAGATGTAGCCGACCGGCGGCGGCATCTGCCGCGGCTCCCAGTGCAGGCAGCCCAGCTCGCGGGCCCGCGCGGCGATCTCGTCGACGTCCGAGCGCTGCGGCACCTCGATGCCGATGTGCGCGAACGGGTGCAGCAGACCGAGCTGGCCGCCCTTGTCCTTGTTGAAGGAGACGAGCACCAGCACGAACGGGGTGTCGGCCTGCTTGTCGTTGGAGAGCCAGACGCTCTCCCCGTCGGCGTCGGCGAACCGCTCCACCACCACCAGCGGGGTGAGCGTGGTGTAGAACGAGATCGCCTTGTCGAGGTCGCCGGTAGGCAACGCCACATGCGTCCATCGGGCTTGGGTCAGGCCGGTCGCCACTGTTACCTCCACCGTACCGAAATGTCCATCGCTATCGCGTCCACCAGCCTATTCACTGTTCGGTGGCGGGGGCGATGTGCCGGGGACACAAAGCCGACGCGCCGGCTTCGACGCGCCGGGACGGTGCCGGCGGCCGGCCGGCGTGCCAGCGTGGGGGCACACCGCGTACGGGAGGACGGTCGGATCATGCAGTACCGCAGACTGGGCGGGACCGGGGTCGAGGTGAGCACCCTCTGCCTCGGCACCATGATGTTCGGCGCCTGGGGCAACACCGACGAGCAGGAGTGCCACCGGATCGTCGCCGAAGCGCTCGACGCCGGGATCAACCTGGTCGACACCGCCGACGTGTACGCCCACGGCGAGTCCGAGGAGATCCTCGGCCGGGCGCTGCGTGGCCGGCGCGACGACGTGGTGCTGGCCACCAAGTTCCACGAGCCGATGGGTGACGACCGCAACCGGCGCGGCAACTCCCGCCGCTGGATCCGGCAGGCGGTGGAGGGCAGCCTACGCCGGCTCGGCACCGACTGGATCGACCTCTACCAGGTGCACCGGCCCGACCCGCTCACCGACGTCGACGAGACCCTCGGCGCGCTGACCGACCTGGTCCGGGAGGGCAAGGTCCGGATGATCGGCACCTCGGCGTTCCCCGCCGAGCAGATCGTCGAGGCGCAGTGGGTGGCCGAACGCCGGCGACGGGAACGCTTCACCGTCGAACAGCTCGGCTACTCGATCCTCACCCGGGGCGTCGAGGCCGCCGCCCTGCCCACCAGCGCCCGCTACCGGCTCGGCGTACTGGTGTTCAGCCCACTCAACGGCGGCTGGCTGACCGGCAAGTACCGGTCGACGGCCGTACCCGCCGACTCCCGCGCCGGGCGCAACGGCGACCACTTCGACTTCCGCGACGCCGCCGCCCGGGACCGCAAACTCGCCCTGGTCGACGAGCTGGCCACCCTCGCCGACGAGAGCGGCCTGACACTGATCGAGCTGGCGCTCGGGTTCGTGCTGAGCCACCCGGCGGTCACCAGCGCCATCATCGGCCCGCGTACCCTCGCCCAGCTGCGCAGCCAACTGCCCGCCGGGGAGCCCGCCGGGCTGCCGGCCGACGTGCTGGACCGGATCGACGCCCTGGTTCAGCCGGGTCACGACGTCAACCCGGCCGACGCCGGCTACCGGGTACCGGCGCTGACCGACCCCACCCTGCGCCGCCGCCCCTGACGCCCCCACCGACACCCGCCGAGGCAGTCAGCGAGGCGGTCGGCGGGGGCCGCGCCGCAAGATCACGCTCGAACCTGGTTGTAGTGGCCTCGCCACGCCCGGAAGCAACTACAACCAGGAACTAGCACGATCTTGCCCGTCGGCCACGGGCAACAGGGCTGCCGCCGAGGTCGTCAGCGGGGCCGTCGGCGGAGCGGTCAGCGAGGCTGCCGCCGGGGCGGGCGAGACGGCCATCGGGGTTCGCACCGCAAGATCACGCTCGAACCTGGTTGTAGTGGCCTCGCCACGCCCGGAAGCAACTACAACCAGGAACTAGCACGATCCTGCCGGTCGGCCACGGGCAGCGGGCAGCCGGCAGTGGGCGTCGGAAGTGGGGCGTGGGTCGTCGTTGTGGGTTGTGTGGGGGTGGCGGGTCTGGAGGGTCAGGCAGTTGCGGAGCTGGGCCAGAGAGTTGCGGAGCTGGCCGTGGACAGGAACGGCGCGGTCGTGCTCAGGTCACCTTGAGGGTGGCGGCGAGTTGGATGACCGTGGCGGGGGTGTGCGGGTCGTGGGCGAGTTGGGTGAGCACCGTGCGGGCGACGGGCCGGTGGCGTACCTCGTCGGGGGCGGTGCGCTCGGCGGTGAGCAGGGCGCGGGCGGCGTTGCCCGGGTCGCCGGCGTGCAGGTAGGCGCGGGCGGCGTCGAGCAGGTGCGCGGCGCGGTGTTCGGCAGGTAGCCACCGCCAGCCGTCCCGGGCGACGCTCTTCTCGTGCCACGCCACCGCATCACCGGCGTTGCCCAGGTCGAGGGCGGCGGCGACCCGGGCCAGGTCCACCGCGACCGGCCCGAACCCGGTCCGATGGTGGTCGTGGCCGTCGCCGACCCGGGCCGCCATCGCGGCGGCCTCGTCGAGCAGGTCCGCGCAGGTCTGGTCGTCGCCGTCCTGGGCAGCCGCCAACGCCGCCTGCATCACCAGCGTTCCGCACAGGGACAGCTCCGCAGCGGGCGCATCGTCGAGGTCGGGCGGGGCTATCCGGTACGCGGCAGCAAGCGCCGTCGACCGGGCCATCCGCGCCCGCCCCGAGGCACGGAGCACCTGGCCGAGTTGCACGGTGGCGGTGGCCACCAATACCGCGTCCCCGGTAGCGGTAGTCATCGCCCGGTCGGCGGCCAACCACGCCAGCTCCACCTCACCGAGTTTGACCAGCAACGACGCGGTGAGCCGGTACGTCTGCACCAGCACCGACCGCCCCGCCACCGGATCGTCCGCGTGGACCCGCTGCGCGGCGACCAGCAGACCCGGGAGCATCCCGGTCACCTGCGGATAGCGGGCATGCTGGAACGTCACCCAGACGTGGGTGACGTCCCGCGCCAGCCGGTCCGCCGAGTGTGCCTGACCTGGCGCTGCCGGCCGACCCACCACGACGTCGTACGTCGACAACGCCTCCCGGACCCGCCCCACCCCCTCGACCTGCCCGACTCCCCCAGGCTGCGGGACGTCCCGGCCGAGCAGCACGCTGGTGTCGATCCGCAACACCACGGCGATGTCCTGGAGGGTGGACACCTTGTCCAAGGTGCGGACTCCCCGCTCGACCTTGTCCACCCAGCTCTTCGACTTGCCCAACCGGTCGGCGAACACCTGCTGCGACAGGTTGCGCCGCCCCCGCCAGTACGCCACCCGCCGACCCACCGGCAACAACTCGCTACCGTCCACGACGCCACCGCCGGTCCGGCACCGCCCGGGTCGTCTCCTCCTCCGGTATCCGTTCGGCCTCGGCCTGCGCGAGCAGCCGCTGCCGCGCCGCCTCGTGCTCCGCCGCCTGGATCTGCTCACCCCGGCTTGCGCCCCGATCACTGTTCAGCTCACCCATGTGCGTCCCCTTCGGAAGGGGCGCGGCGGTGTGCTCGGAAGGCCGCCGCGCCGGATCACGGGGCATTGCTCGCCTCCGTGCTGAGGGGGACGCGGCGACCAGGCGACGTCGCACCGCCCGCCGCATCCCGTGCGGAAGACGTTACGTACGGTGACCAGAGGGAATGGGTAGGGTTTCTACCCCCGGTTCAGGGGACGAGGCCGACCTTCACCGCGAGGTCGCGGGCCTCGTCGCGGGTGGACCGTGGACCGTCGAGCAGGTCCAGAGTGATCTGCCGGGCGTACCCGTTGAAGCGGATCGTCTCCGGGGCCGACTCGTACGCCTGCTGGAGCGTCGCTACGGTCATCTCCTTGTCACCCTTGCCGTAGTGCGCCCGGGCGACCTCGATCAGGTGCCGCGCCCGTCGTGGCCTCGACGGAATCGCCGCCGCCTCGTGCCGGCGTGCCTGCCGCAGCGCCTCGCCGGGCTTCTGCAACTCCACGGCCACGGTGACCGCATGAGCACCCATGATGACCTGGGAGAACGACGTCTGCGACTGGTAGAAGCCCTGCGGCAACCGCTGTGCGACCCGGTCCGCGCGATCCCAGTAACGCCACGCCCGGCCTTCCTCCCCCGCCCGAGCGGCGGTGTAGGCGGCTTCGAAGTTCAGCGCCCCCCACAGGGCGAGCAGACCCGCATTCCCCTCAGCCGCCCGGGATTCCAGGGCGGACAGCACGTCCAGCGTCACCGCCATCGCGGTGTCCCAGTCTCCGGTGTCGCGGTGCACCTGCCCCAGGAACCACCCGGCACGGGCGATCGCCTCGGAGTCGCCCGACTCCTGTGCCGCCACCATCGCCCGGTCCGCAACCCGCCAGATCAACTCGGCGGCGGGCTGGTAGGCGAGGAACATCTGCACCAGCCCGAGCGTCTCGGCCAGCAGCGCCTGTGCCTGTCGCCGCTGCGCGCCCTCGTACGCCAGGGCGGCATGCTGCACGTCCCGCAGCAACCCGGGCAGCAACGCGCCCAGCACCGTCCGGTGGTCCGACGCCTGATGACGCGCCCGCCAGGCCGCCGCGAGCCGCTCACGCAGCCCGGACAACGACTCGGCCGGAGCGTCCCGGAGGCCCGCGAAGCGGTTCACCGCGTCCCTCACCGATGCCAGTGCGGGATGCTCCGGGCCGTTGACCACCGCCGACTGGTTGCCCAGTTCTCCTGCGAGGACGGAGACGTCGATCTTGAGGGCACGGGCGATCCGGTCCAACATGTGGATGCGCGGCGGCAGGATGCGGTCGGTCTCCACCGCCTTGACCCACTCGGCGCTGCGACCGACCAGCCCACCGAGCACCGCTCGGGTCTTTCCGGAACGCTCCCGGTAGACCTTCAGCCGCTGCCCGAACGTCAACTCCGGCAAGAAATCCACCCCGACCTCCTCGCCGGCCTACCGGCCGCCTCACGTCAACGCTACCGACCTTCCCGCCACCACATAACCCTCTTCTGTTGACTGCATAGACGGGGCGATGAGGTCTACGGGGGAAAGGGAGCGACGACATCTCGGGTCGGTGCTGCCCGGCGACGCGCAGCCCAGCCGCAACTTCACCACGTCAAGTTGCGCCGGATGGACAATGGGGTTCGCCCCGGAGCCGGACAGCCTCGTAAACGCGCCCTGGCTGGGAAAACCCAAGATCAGATGAGAGGGCTCAGGGAAGTCGAGCCATCTGGTGTGACCAAATCCGTTCTGACCTTCACAAGCGCACCATCCTGAGTGGAAGGCCACCTTAACGTCAGGTCATCGCCGCGCTACACCAGCGGAGGCCGTGACCCGACTCTGCACGGCTCCCGCTCATCCACGCACCGCAGCCGAGCAGCGCCACGATGCCCGTACAAGCGGCACGCCACAACGACCCAACAAAGCACTACTAGGTCCCGCGTCGCTCTGATCCATCGTCAGCTTCAGCAACGGCGTTGCGGCTAGACCCAGCCTGACCTCTGGCCGCTGTCGCCCAGGAGCACCGCAGCTTTTGTCCACTGTCGATCATGGGAGCAGCGGCAGCGGGAGCCTCTATTCGATTGATTTGATCGTCGACGCCAGAAGGGTCCGTTGACGCGCCATGAGTTGAAGGCGATGGATTCAGTCCTAGATAGTCATCATTTGGTGCGAGGAGCGGCTGTTTCCTTGTCGGGAACGCGACTGGCCGGCCGGCTGATCGCTTCGTTCCAATAGTTGGATGAGGCGGAAGCGCAAGTTCCCGCAAGACAAGCCGGAAAGCACCCGTTCATCGTTTCTCACCGGCGCGCGGCCAGCGCCATGGGTTGCCGTGTTCCTGCTCGCGCTAGTTCCGCTCATTTTTGGCGCGACCCTTGGGTTGGCGAATCCGAGCAACACGATTCTGCCTGACATCGGCGCAAGCCTTATCGGCGGTGCGATTACCGGTTTGGTCTTCGCTTTTGTGCAGTACACGATGGCCCAGCGCAATCAGTCCCAAGAGAAGGAGGCTGACCTGCGGCTCCTACTCACCTCTAGCATCAATCTGCCTGGTATCGACCTGTCGGGTCGCAGGCTCACTGATGCCTACCTGCGCGGCAAGAACCTCGAATCGGCCCAGCTCGTGGGTAGCGACCTAACACACGCGGTCCTCGACCGGATCGTGCTCGACGGAGCTGACCTGACCGATGCCGACCTCAGCCGGGCCACCATGAAGGCGGCGCGCGCCCGTGAGGCCCGAATGTCCCGGTGTCGACTAACCCAGGCAGATCTGAGTGGCACGGACCTCACTGGGAGCGTGCTCTCGGCCGCGGTTCTCGACGACGCCGACCTGAGCGGCGGCCACCTCAGTGGAGCGGACCTGACGCTGGCGTCGCTGCTGCGTACGGATCTGGAGGATGCGCAGCTCGACGGCGCCCAGTTTAGGTACGTCCGGGCCACCTCGGTACGGCTCGCCGGAGCCCGTCTGACCGGCGCTGTCCTGCACTTCGCCGACCTCGGTGGCGGCCATCTGGCACGCGCCGATCTGACCGGCGCGCAGTTGCTCGGTGCCAACCTCTCCGAGGCCGTCCTGACCCTGGCCGATCTCTCCGGCGCTGAACTCACCGGCGCTTCGCTGATCCGGGCCGATCTGACCGGGTGTAAGGCCATCGGCGCGGTATTACGGTCCGTAGACCTCCGTGGGGCGATCCTCACCGGCTGCGACCTACGCGGCGCCGACCTGACCGATGCCCGACTGGACGAGGTGCAGGGACGCTGCAGCGCCCGTTCCGATGAACGCACCCGTTGGCCGGAGGACGATCTGGACGGCGCATCCCCGCAGTCGGTTGATGAAAAGTGGATGGGGGTGCGTCGGGTGCTCCTCGTCCCGGCCACGCCTCATGCCGCCGACACGGCCCGGGATATCGCTGCCGAAATGGCCCGTCAGCAGAGCCTGTCTCGGCAGGTGGCAGGTGTGCGAATGTCGTTGCCACTCACTGTGCGACCGCCGCGGGCGCTGCGAGTCCGGGCCGGAAGGTTGTCGCTCAGGATCTGGTCGACTGCGGCCGTCCGGGTCAGCGTCGCCCGAGGGGCGATCATCGCCTCCGTGACGTTTCGTGGGCGATCCTGCACCTTACCGCCCGTCCCGATCGAACGGGGCCTGACCAGTGGGGTCCCGGACGCCGGCTTGAAGCTGACCGCGATCGACGAAGTGACGGCCCGAATTCTCAACGTGGTAGACCCGCGTGACGGCGCTTCCTGGTTCGTCCGTGCCTGCGCGACCGCATCTAACCGGATCTGGATCGACGAAGGTCGTCCGTCGACCGCCCGGTGTCGGCGAATCCTGCTCTCCGCGCGCCAAGCAGACCCACTCAGTCCGGTCGTCAACTACGCTCTTGGAGCGCTCGGCTACAACGAATACGAGGTCGAACCAACGAAGACGTCCTTAGAACACTTCGCGGTTGCCTACGCTTCCTCGGGACGTCTCGCTCCCGGCATGGACGGGCTGATCGGGCTTTGCCTGACAGGCACCGCACTAGCCAACTGTCAACTCTACCACCGGTTCGGCATGGAAACCCCGGGTGTGCTGGCGGCGAGCCGCAGCGCCGCCGCAAATGCTGTGGCCAAGACCAGAGAGCGTCTGAAGCAGCGAAACCTGTCGCGACGGGTGTACCGCAATGCGATGGAGGGCTACGCCCTGGCCCGATACGCCGAGGCGTTCGCCCAGCACGTCACCGAGGAAGAGGACGACGTACGGTCGTCCATTCCGATCTATGAGGATGCAATCGAGACCCTACGTGCTGTGAACGCCCCGGTCCCAGCTGTGCTGTACAACAACCTCGGCTACCAGCACATGACTGAGGCCGGTCTCAAAGAACGTGGCTCGGATGCGCAGTCGTACCGGAAGGCCCGGGCTTACTTCCTGGAATCCCTGAAGGCGCATCCTGACCTGCATTTCGGCTGGGCCAACCTGGGCAACGTGGACCGGTTGCTCGGCAACCCGGCCGCCGCCGAGAAGAGCTACCAACGTGCCCTCGCAATCGTGGCGGCCGAGGGCGGCAGGTACCCGCAGGGCTGGAACGAGCTGGCATGCGTGCTGCTGGATCTCGGTGGTCGTGACGACGATGCCTGGACCGCACATCGGCAGGCCGTGACCGAGGGCTCAGCTCCCGCAGTGCGCGCCAAGCTACGCGCCGAATTTGCCAGCCGGCTCATCCTGGTCCGTCATCCGGACAAGGCCGCAGAGGTCGCGCAGGAAGGCCTCGCCGACGATCCGGGCAATCGATATTGCCTTCAGGCGCTGGAGGAGGCACAGTCCGCTTCATGAGCTACTGGGAGGCAGCGCGCAGCCATCCGTTCACCTACCCCGGCGCCCACCCGGACGGCCCGTTCGTCCTCGTGGACAACGAAGTTCATGGACTGGACCGGAGTCTCACTCTGACTGAGGGAACATCACTCAACGATCTGCTCCACACCCGTTCGTTACCGGCTGTCGCCACCCGCTATCCCGTCCTCGCGTACGGTGGCAACCGCAACCCGGCAACCCTGCGCCTCAAGATGAGCCACTACCGATATGCCACGCCCGGTCGTGGCACCGTCATCCCGGTCCTGCCCGCCCGGCTCCGCGGTTTTGACGTGGTGGCTGGCGGCTTGTCCGGTCAGGGCTATCTTTACGCAGACCTGTTCGCCGACGAGCACACCGCAGCCACCGAGCTCGACGTGCACGTGTTGCTGCTCGACGATGACCAGCTGCGGGCCATGCACGATTCGGAGGGTGTCCGGACCGACTTGTACGACGTCGCCGTCCTGCACGGCGTCGAGCTGCCCGGACTCGGCCATAGCGCTGCTCTGGCCTACGTTGGCGTCGCGCCGGTCGTGTTCTCTCCCCTGTTGAACGCCCCGCTCGCCTTTGAAGCGGTTCGCGCCACGGGACGCGCCCTGCCCGCATTCGGTGCCACCGCAATGATCGCCCACATGATCAGCGCAGCGGGTCTGTCCAGCGAGATTCGCGCGATCGTCGCTCCCGGAATCATCGAGCCCTTAGATGACATGCAATTGGCCACCGAGCTGATGCGGTACCTGAACGGTCAGTGGTGGTGGCACCAGCACACCGGCCAGCGGCGACTGCTCGCCTGCGACCGTCTGGAGAAGGCGATCAGGGCAGGTCTAGCCGCTACCTCCCGGCCGTCAAAGACCCGGGACCTGGTGGCCCTGCACGAACCCGTTCTCAGCCCAGACAACGCCTACCAACCAGGTGGAGAACTCAGGTTCGGCGCCTGCCTGACCAACCTGACACGATGACCCGCCTCAACGCCGGTCGGGGTCCCCTAGTTATCCAGGGCGAACAGGACACGGGAACGGCGGACGTTCCAGGGCCGCCGCCAGATCCACCGCCATGTACCGGTCGGTGCGCTGCTGCCGCCGCTCGATGCGTGACCACGACGTGTGGGAGATGCCGGCCCGGCTGGCCGCGTACCGCACGCTCCAACCACGCAACTCCCGGCGGGCACGAATACAATCACCGATCGACAGATCAGCAGGAATCGGGCGACGAGGCATCAGCGCGTTCCCCCGGTGACACGAGATCTCCGAAAAGCGGCGGCGGGGGCTCAGATCCAGCCGTGTTCCCAGGCGATCGTGGCGGCGGCCGTACGCGACTCGACGTCGAGTTTCGCCATCGCGGACGAGATGTGGTTGCGGACGGTGCCGTGGGCGAGGCCGAGCTGCCGCGCGATGTGCTTGGTGGGCAGGCCGTCCCGGGTCAGCCGCAGCACGTCGATCTCCCGGGGCGTGAGCGGGCTCTCCTGCTCGGTGAGTGCCGACGCGGCGAGGCGCGCATCGACGTAGCGCTCCCCGGCGGCGACCGACCGGATGATCCTGGCCAGCTCCGACGCCGGGGTGGACTTCGGCACGAAGCCGTGCACCCGGGCACTCAGCGCACGCTTCAACGTCCCCGGTCGGGCATGTCGGGTGACGATGACGACCTGCGTCGCGACGAGACGCAGCAGTCGTCGGGCGGCGTCGACCCCGTCGAGTCCGGGCATTTCGAGATCGAGCAGGGTCAGGTCGGGTCGGTGCGCGACGGCAGCCGCGACCGCGGCCTCGCCGTCGGCGACATCCGCGACGACCTCGATGTCGGGTTCGAGGGAGAGCAACGCCACGAGCGCGCCCCGGATGAGTTCCTCGTCGTCGGCGATCACGATCCGGATCACCGGCGGGTCCCCCGTCGTCTCCCCGGCGGGGTCGGCTCCTGCGCAGCGGACCCCGGCGCGTCGGCGGCGGGCACCGGGACGCGGACGGTCAGCGTGAAGATGTCGTCCTCGCGGGTGGCCTCGACCGTCCCGCGTTGGGCCGCGACGCGTTGGGTGAGGCCGACCAGGCCCGTTCCGTCCGGACGCGGCACGCCTGCGGCGTTGTTGGTGACGGTCAGTCGGTACTCCGCAGCGACGCGGACGAGTGCGATGGTGGCTTCGGTCGCCCTGCTGTGCCGGAGCACGTTCGTCACCGCCTCTCTGATCGCGACGGCGAACACCGCGCCGAGGGCCACGGGCAGGTCCGGTGTCTCGATGCGTGCCGTGCAGCGGATGCCGGCGGAGCGCAGCACCGCCGCCGCGTTGCGGGCCTCCGTCGCGACGGTGACGGTGCGGTAGTCGTTGACGACGGCGCGGGTGTCGTCGAGGGCCACCTGCGCGATCCGGCGGATCTCGGCGATCTCCCGGCAGGCCCGCTCGGGCTGGCCGGTGAGCAGGCGCTCCGCCAGTTCACTCTTCAACGCGATCACCTGGAGGTTGTGGCCCTGGATGTCGTGCAGGTCGGTGGCGAACCGGAGCCGTTCCTTCGCCACCGCCAGGTCGGACGCGAGCCGGCGGGCGTGTTCCAGGCGCCACACCACCTGTTGCACCCAGACCGCGCTCAGGGGCAGCAGCGTGAACAGCGCGAGGGTGCTGATCACGACGGCCTCGGCGCCCGCTTCGGCACGCCACGCCACGGCGGCGGCCTGCGGCCGGGCCAGCACGCCGAGGAGGCCGCCGAGCCCGATCGCGGCCCAGGAGCCGAGGATCACCGCCGCCCGCCACCAGCCCGTCACGAGGCAACTGAGCACCCCGCCCGCCATCGCGAGCGTGAACGCCCACCCCCAGCCCGCGAACGGTGGCAGCACGGCCAGCACCCACACCGCGCCGGACAGCGCCAGCAGCACGAGGACGAGTGGATGACCGGGCGTCGCCTCGTCGGGGGCCCGGAGCAGCAGCGGGATCGCGGCCAGCCCGACCAGGACGGCGGCGGTCGTGGCGACCATGAGGGTGACCGCCCGCACGCCGGTGGCCGTGCCCGCGCCGAGCACCAGCTGCACGACGCCGCCGACGAGCATCCCCAGCCCCAGGGAGAACACCGTGAACAGCCGCATCGCCCTGAGGTCGGCGGTGACCCGCGGTGCACCCGGCCAGGTGTCCGTCACCGGCTCAGCCTAGCGACCGGGCCGCCAGGAAAGCCCTGGTCTGCTGGGCGATCTCCGGCGACAGGGTGTGGTGCAGGTAGTGGTCGCCCGTCAGGAGGACGACCTGACCGGTGTCGACGCTCGCCGCCTGCTGCTCGTGGAGCGCGACCCAGTCCGCCACGTCGGGGTCGTCCGACCGGACGAACAACAGCACGGGCAGCCCCTTCGGGAAGGTCTTCCCGCTGACGGCGGCGAAGTTCGCCGAGGCGTGCTCCATCTCGTCGACCATGGTCGGGGCGGCCGTGTTCTTCGCGCTGAGCAACCGCAGCTGCTTCCTGGTCCGCTCGTCGTAGGGCAGGCCCGCGTAGGGGTCGTCGGCGATCGCCGCCAGCGCCCGGGTGACGCCGAGCTTGCTCAGGCCGACGATCACCCCGGTCGGGATCGGCTCGTCCCAGCCGGGCTGGTCGGGGACGCTGCTGTCGATGCCGACGAAGGCGACGAGTTCGTCGGCGTAGCTGGCGCTGTAGGTCAGCGCGTAGATCCCGGCGATCGAGTGGCCCATCAGCACGTAGCGGTCGATGCCGAGGTGCTGGAGCGCCCCGTGCACCTCCCGGGTGATGTTCGCGGCGGTGCGGTCGGTGTCGGCGGGGTCGCTCAGGCCGGTGCCGAACGGTTCGACCGCGACGACCCGGAAGCTGCTGCGGAGTTCCGTGATCAGTGGCTGGAAGTCGAGCGCGGGGGCGGCGGTGCCGAGGCCGGGCAGGAGCACGATCGTCTCGGCACCGCTGCCCGCGACCACCACGTTCATCTGCTTGCCGTCCACGGGCACGAGTTGCCCGTAACGGGTGATCGAGGAGGCTTCCGACTTCGTCGCCACGACGTTCACCACGGCGGTGGTCGCGAGCAGGAGCACCGGCACGGCGACCAGGACACCGAGGGTGGTGAGCACGACTCGCACGGGCTTGCGCATGGGTTCTCATTTCGGATCGGCGGCGCATCCGGATCGCTCCCGTGATGCCTGACCAGCCAATCAAGCGCGCGAGGCGCTGCGGAAGTGTCCCGCTGTCACGACCGATCGTGACAAAAAGTCATGGTATGCCCCGTGGACCCCCGGGTCCTCGTGATCAACGAGATACGACCACCACGGCGGGCGGATGCCGACCCGCAAACCCACACGGCGCAGCGACCGCCACCGGAGGAGGGTGGCCGCTGCGCCGTGTGGGCGGACCGGAGTCGGGGAATCCCCCGTCAGGTGGTGCCGCGTTGGAACGGTTGGGCCAGCGCCCGGGGTTCGCGGTGGGTGGTGGCGAACACCAGCATCGCCAGCAGGGCGAGCAGGTAGGGCGCGGCGATCAGCAGCTGCGAGTTCATGGTCACCCCGAGCGCCGGCAGCGCCAGCCGCATCGCGTCGGCCAGGCCGAAGACGACACAGCCGATCAGGGTACGGCCCAACCGCCACGCCCCGAAGATGACCGCCGCGATGACCAGGTAGCCCCGGCCGGCGGTCATGTTCTGGTTGAACGAGCCGACCTCACCGACGGCCAGGTAGGCCCCGCCGAGCCCGGCGAGCAGCCCGCACCACAGCAGCGCCTGCCGCCGTCGCCGGTTGACCTCGATCCCGCTCACGTCGGCGGCCTGTGGGTTCTCCCCCACCGCCCGCAACTCCAGCCCCCACCGGCTGCGTTCCACCAGCCACCAGGTCAGCGGGATCACCACCAGCAGCAGATAGACCGGCCAGCGTTGCACGAACAGCATCGGGCCGACGATCGGGATGTCCCGCAGCACGGGGACGTTCACCTGCCAGACCTGGTGACCGGTGAAGGTGCTCACCGTGATCAGATAGCTGGTCAGGCCGAGCACCAGGGCGTTGAGCACCAGGCCGACGACGAACGTGTTGATCTGCACCCGGTGCGACAGGATGCCGTGCACGAACGCCACCGCCACCCCCACCAGCGCACCGGCCACCAGGCCGATGGTGGCGCTGCCGGTGGCGCTGGCGACCGCGATCGACCCGAACGCCGCGCCGAGCATCATCGCCTCGACGGAGATGTTCAGGGTGCCGGCGCGCTGGGCGACGTACTCCCCGCAGGCGGCGAAGGCCAGGGGCACGGTGAGCCGGGCCCCGCTGGAGAGGATGGTGGCGATGTTGTCGGCGGCGCTCATGCCAACCTGCCTTCCATGGCGTCCTTGGTGCCGGCGGTCCCGGCGTCGCCGGGGTCCGCCGGTTCCGGCGCGGTGCTCCGGGGGCCGGGCACCGGGGCCGTCGAGGTGTCCGGTGCCGCCTGGGCGGACCCGGCAACCGGGGCCGACGTGTCGGCCGGGCCGGTCGACGCGGCGGCGGCCGGCGGGGTGGACGTGGCCGGCGGAGCCGTCGGGGTGGCGGCGGCCGTGGGGGTCGCCGGCTCGTCGGCCAGGCGGCGTCGGCGCAGCATGCCGATCACCACCGGGGGTGCGACGAAGGCCAGCACCAGCAGCGCTTTGACCACGTCGACCAGGAACGACGGCACACCGGTGGCGGCCAGGAAGCTGCCGCCGGCCCGGAGTACGCCGAACAGCACGGCCACCGGGATGGCCAGCAGCGGGTTGTTCCGGGCGACCAGGGCGACCAGCAGGCCGTCCCAGCCGATGTTGAGCGACATCCCGGGCTGCAACCGGTTGGTGCCGACCGGGCTGGTCAGCAGCAGCGCGCCGGCCAGACCGGCCAGCGCCCCGGAGATCGCCAGCGCCATGCCGCCGAGGGCACCGACCCGCACACCGGCGTGCCGGGCCGTGGCCGGGTTGAGGCCGACCATCTTCAACCGGAAACCCCAGCGGGTACGCGCCATCACCAGGGCCAGCACGACCGCCACCACGACGGCCAGCACCAGACCCCCGTTGAGCTGGAGGTTCGGGTATTCGCCGAGGGAGGTGAGCCGGGCGTTCTCCGGCACGGGGTTGGACTGCGGGGAGAGCGTTCCCCGGCCCAGCCGGGACTCCTGGAGCAGCCACGGGGTGTTCACCGCGAACGAGATGAGCTGCTGGGCGAGGAACGTCATCAGCATCGTGCTCACCACGACGTTGACGCCCCGGAACCGGTACATCAACGCGCTGAGCCCGGCCCAGATCCCGGCACCGACCACCGAGGCGAGCAGCACCAGGACCAGCAGCAGCGGTCCGGGTACGGCCAGCCGCAGGCCGACCCACGCGCCGGCGAGCGCGCCGATCAGCACCTGCCCCTCCTGGCCGATGTTGAAGAAGCCGGAGCGGGCGCTGACGCAGGCCCCGACCGCGACCAGCAGCAGCGGCGCGACATAGAGCAGGGAGGTGGACCAGGCCGCCGGGGAGGCCATGCTGCCCTGGTAGAGGGCCTTGGTCGAGGCGGTCGGCGAGCCGCCGGTGACCGCGATCAGCAGGGCGGACAGGCCGAGCGCGACGCCGATCGTGGCGACCGTGGCGAGGCCGACCTGCCAGCCGCCGGGGCCGGGGTTGAGCCGGCGCAGCAGCCGCTGGCCGGTGCCGTCGATACCGAGGGTGGCCATCAGTGACTCACCCCGCCGACCAGCATGCCGAGCCGCTCGGCGGTGGCCTCGGCGGTGGGGAGCACCCCGACGATCCGGCCGGAGGAGATCACCGCGATCCGGTTGGCCAGGGCCATCACCTCCTCCAACTCTGTGGAGATCAGCAACACCGCCACCCCTTCCGCGGCGGCCTGCCGCAGCCGCACGTACATGTCTTCGATCGCGCCGACGTCCAGCCCGTGGGTGGGTTGGGCGGCGACCAGCGCCTTCGGGCCGGCGGACAGCTCCCGGGCCAGCACCACCCGCTGCTGGTTGCCGCCGGAGAGGCTGCGCAGCGGGGTGTCCGGGGAGGGCGCGACGATGTTGAACTCGGTCATCTGCCGCTGGGCGATCCGGTGCATCCTGCGCCGGCTGAGCACCCCGCGTGAGGTGACCCCGGCGAGGGACTTCATCACCAGGTTCTCGGCGACGCTCATGTCCAGCACCACACCGGAGTGGTGCCGGTCCTCGGGCACGATGCCGAGGCCGGCGTGGTGCAGCGCGCCGGGGCGGACCAGGTCGACCGGCCGGCCGTCGATCTCGACGGTGCCGGAGTCGGGGACGAGCAGCCCGGCCAGCAGCTCACCGACGGTGGCCTGGCCGTTGCCCTCGACCCCGTACAGGCCGACGATCTCGCCGGGGGCGACCTCCAGGCTGAGCTTGTCCAGCACCGGCAGGCCGCCGATGAGCATGGTGACCTCCCGCAGCCGCAACGCCGCGGGCTCGTCCTGCGCGGCCGGGCCGGGGGCCGTCGGGGGCACCACCGCCCCGTCGGCCTCGCCGACCGGCGCGGGGCGCTCGACCGGCAGCAGGCCCAGCGCCGCGCTCTCGGACTGCAACGACACCTCCCGGCCGACCATCTGCCTGGCGAGTTGCTGGGCGGTGGTGTCCTTCGTCGCGCCGTGGAACGCCACCGCGCCGCGCCGCAGCACGGTCACCCGGTCGGTGGCCGCCATGATCTCGGCGAGCTTGTGGCTGATCAGGATGACCGCCCGCCGTTCCGCCTGCACCACCCGGCGCAGCACGGTGAACAGCTCCGCCGACTCGGCCTGGGTGAGCACCGAGGTCGGCTCGTCCAGGATCAGGATGGACGGGTCACGGCGCAGGCACTTGATCAGTTCGACGCGTTGCCGTTCCCCGGCGGAGAGCCGGTCGACCCGCACGTTCGGGTCGATGGGCAGCCCGTACCGGCGGGACACCTCCTCGACCTGGGCGCAGGCCGCCGCCCGGTCGATCCGCCCGGTGTCGCCGAGGATGACGTTCTCCCAGACGGTGAGCGGCTCGATCAGGCTGAAGTGCTGGTGCACCATGCCCAGCCCGAGGTCGGCGGCGACCTGCGGACTGTCGATCTCGACCGGTTCGGTGCCGCGCGTGATGGTGCCGGCGTCGCGGTGCACCAACCCGAGCAGGATCTTCATCAGGGTCGACTTTCCGGCCCCGTTCTCGCCGAGCAGGCCGTGGATCTCGCCGGGTCGTACGGCGAGATCCACGGCGTCGCAGGCGACGACCGGACCGTAACGCTTGCTGACTCCGCGCAGGGTGAGAGCCGGCGTCAGCTGGTCGTCAACGTCCACAGTCCGTTTCACCTCGTTGGTCGTCGGGCAGCGGGAATCAGGAGCCGAGCTTGGCGACCGTCGCGGCGGTGTCGGTCTTGCCGCTGGCCACGTCGGCGACGAAGGCGTCCATCTTCTGGGTCTGCTCCGGGGTCGGCTTGCAGATCTTGACGGCCGGGTACGGGTCCTTGCCCAGCTCCCACTTCTTGGTGGTGCCGAGGGTCATCTCACCCTTGGCGAACAGCTCCAGCGCGGCGGCGAAGTACGCACCCGGGTCGAAGATGACCGAGATGTCGAAGCGCGGGTCGGTCGAGTCGCACCGATCGGTGCCGGGGGTCAGGGTGAGCGCGCCGCCGGTGTTGGCCAGCTTGGCGGCGGCGTCGGTGGCCCCGCCCAGGTACGGGTAGACGACCTTGACGCCCTGGCTGATCTGCGCCTGGACGGCCTCCCGGGCCTTCGCCGAGTCGTTGAAGTCACCGGTGTAGGTGGTCACCAGGGTCGCGTTCGGCACCACCATCCGGATGCCCGCCTTGTACGCCTTGGCGGCGTTGACCGAGAAGTCGGCCTCCATGCCGGTGACGAAGCCGGCCTTGGTGGCGTTCTTGGCCTGCATGACCAGGCCGGTGGCGTACCCGGCGGCGAGCATGCTCTGGTTGGGGTCGTCGCTGGACAGCGTCACCCGCGGCGTCTGCGGGATGTTCTCCGACGACGGCACGTACCAGGAGGTCTTGGCGCAGACCGGCTCCTCGGAGGCCGGGATGGCGTCCTTGAGCTCGGAGGCCCCGAGCGCCACCATATCCACGCCCTGCTGACACAGCGCGCGGGCGGCGCTGAGCGCCTCGGTCGGCGGCACGTTGCCGCGCTTGATGACCTGCCAGCCCTTCTCGGTGGCGAACTTCTCGGCACCGATCACGAAGCTCTCGTAGTAGCCGTTGTCGTTGATGTCACCGGGGCTGAGCACGCCGATGACGACCTTGCCGTCACCGTTGGCGTCGGGCTGCCCGGCGGGGGCCGTACCGCTGCTGGCCGACCCTCCCGCCGACGGCGCGGTCGCGTCGTTGCTCGCGCAACCGACCAGGGCGAATCCCAGCGCCCCGGCGAGCAGCGCCGCCGGACCCCGACCAATCCTCATTGTCATGGTGCTTTCCCTTCACGTGGGGTCGGCGCACGGCCCGGCACGGACCGGCGCGCGGAGAACTCGGTCGCTGGCACGCTGGGCCAGCGAGGGGGGATGTCGATGCCGACCCGGCGCAGCAGGGCGGCCCGACGCTGGGCGGCCTCCTCGCGCAGGGCGTCGACGTCGACGGTGGTGATCCGCCGGTCGCGGACCACCAGCCGGCCGTCGACCAGAACGTCCCGGACGGTGTGCCCGGCCGCACCCCAGACGAGCTGGGTGGGCAGGTCACCGCGCGGGGTCCAGGGGATGGTCCGGGTGTCGAGCAGCACCAGGTCGGCGGCCTTGCCGACCTCGATGGAGCCGGTCTGCGTCCCCAGCCCGACGGCGGCGGCGCCGTCGACGGTGGCCAGGGCGAAGACCTCGTCGGCGCGCAGCGGGTCGGGAACGCCCCGGTCCCGCTCCAGGCCGGCGAAGAGTCGGGCGGCCCGCCACAGGTCCGGGGTGTCCCCGGCGTTGTGCGAGTCGCAGCCCAGCGCGAGCCGGCCGCCGGCCCGGTGCAGCGCGGTGTGCCGGCCGGCCCGGGTGAAACCCTGGCCGAGCCGCAGGTAGGCCCCCGGGCAGGAGGCGACGGCGGTGCCGGTCTCGACGAGCGCGTCGACCTCGGCGTCGTCGAGCCACACCGCGTGGCCGAGCAGCAGCCGGGGGCCCAGCACGCCGAGGTCGGCCAGGTGCCGCACCGGCCGGGCCCGGCCGGCGGCAGCGTAGGCGGCGGCGTCCTCGGGGCCGGGCGACAGGTGCCAGGTCATGCCCACGTCGAGCCGGTCGGCCAGCTCCGCCGCGCCGGTGAACAGCGCGTCGCTGACCAGGTCGTGTCCGACCAGTGTGATCCAGCCGGTGACCAGCGGGTCGCCGGCCAGGGCGGCGACGGTGTCGGCCTGCACGGCGAGGGTGTCGCCGGCCGGCCGGGCATAGGGCACGTCGGGGGCGTCCCAGCCCCAGCCGCCGACCCGGGCCCGGATGCCGGCGGTACGCAGCCCGGCGGCGACCCGCAGCGGGTGCGCCACCGTGCCGGGCTCCAGCAGGGTGGTGACCCCGTAGCTGAGCGACTCGACGGCGGTGAGGGTGGCCGACAACTCGTCGTCGTCGCCGGTGACCGCGCTGTGCAGCGGCACGATCCAGTCGAAGATCGCCTGCTGGGCCGGGACGTCGTCGGGGATGCTGCTGCGCACCAGCGGGTCGGCGGTGGTGTGCTGGTGGGCGTTGACCAGGCCGGGGACGACCACACAGCCGGTGGCGTCGAGTTCGGGACTGCCCGGGTACGCCGCCCGCAGCGTCGCCGCCGGGCCGATCGCGGCGATCCGGCCGTCGACCACGGCGATCGTGCCACCGGGCACGACCGCCCGGTCGGCCGCCATGGTGACGATCTCGGCGTCGACGATCAGCAGGTCGGCCGGGCGGAGGTCGGCGGTGCCCGCCGTCGGGGTGGTGGTCATGGCCGGACGAGGATCTTGCCGATGAGGTCGCCGGACTCCTGCCGGGCGTACGCCTCGGTCAGTTCGTCGAGCGGGTATTCCGCGCCCCGGACCACCCGCAGGCCACCGGTGAAGTAGGCGTCGAGCATGTCGGCGAAGTCCGCCGGGCTGTACGCCCCGGCCCCGAGCAGCCGCAGCCCGCGCCGGTAGACGTCGGAGAGGGAGAAGCTGACCTGGTCGCCTGTGGTGTTGCCGAGCAGCACGATCCGCCCGCCGGTGCGCAGGCTGGCCAGCGAGGTGGCCCAGGTGGCGGTGCCGACGTGATCGACGGCCAGGTCGACGCCGTGACCGTCGGTGTGCTCGAGCACCCGCTCCACGGTGTGCTCGTCGAGGTCGAGCACGTCCGCGCCGAGGTCCGCGGCGACGGCCCGCTTGGCCTCGGTACGCGCCACGGCGAGCACCCGGGCGCCGGCCCGGCGGGCGAGTTGGATGGCGGCGATGCTGACCGCGCTCGTGGCGGCCTGCACCAGCACCCACTCCCCGGCGCGGACCTCACCGACGCGGTGCACGGCGTGCCAGCCGAGGCTCCACGCGGTGGGCAGCGCGGCGGCGTCGGCGAGGTCGACGTGGGCGGGCACCCGGTGCACGACGGTGGCCGGGACGGTGACGTACTCGGCGAAGCCGCCGGGGCGGTTGCCACCGACCACGGCCAGTGTCGGGCAGTAGCCCGGTTGGCCGTTCTTGCAGGTGGCGCAGGCTCCGCAGCCGATGGTCGGGTCGATCAGCACCCGGTCGCCGGGGCGTACCGTGGTGACCTGCGGTCCGACGGCGTCGACCTGCCCGGCTACGTCCATGCCGCCGACGTGGGGCAGGGCGAAGCCGGGGAGCAGGGCGGTGCGCCGCTGGAGCAGGTCGAGGCGGTTGAGGGCGGCGGTGTGCACCCGGACGACCACGTCGCCCGCGCCCGGCTCGGGGTCGGGCAGGTGCCGCAGGCTCAGCACCTCGGGACCCCCGAAACCGGTCTGGACCATCGCCCGCATCGCAACCTCCCCCATGGTCTACCAGTCAATATGGCGTCTTGCATTGTGATTCTCGTTGCTTGGAGACGTACTCTGCCTGCGGCGCGGCGGCGTGTCAACGGCTTGCCGCAAAAGAGGCGGAACGGTTAACGAAGCAGGTCGTCCAGGCCGTTCACAGGCCACCCACCAGGGGATCAACCGGCCTCGGACGCGGCCAGCAACTCCCGCGCGGCCAACGCCGTACGCAGCACCGCGACCGTCTGCGGATCGAGCGGGTCGACCCCCAACAGCCGCTTGATCAGACCGACCCGGTAACCCACCGAGTTGCGGTGCAGGTGCAACCGTTCGCTGACCGCCTGCCGGCTGCCCCCGGTCGCCAACCAGCAGTCCAGGGTGCGCAGCAGGTCGTCGCGGTGCGCGATCGGCCCCAGGTGCCGGTGCACGAACCAGCGCAACCGCTCGTCCGGCACGGCCAACAGCACCTGCGCCAGCCCCGCCTGCCCGAACGGCAGCTCGACGCACTCGTCCGGGGCGCGCAGCAGCAGCCGCAGCAGCCGGTCCGCGTCCCGGAACGAGGCCGCCGTCCGGGCCGGCCCGGTCACCAGCGCACCGGCCACCACCCGCACCTGCCCGGCCCCCACGATCTGGTCCAACCGGACCCGCAGCCGGGTCACCTCGCGCTCCACGTCACCGTGCAGCAGGGTCCAGGCCCGCCGCCCCTCGGCCAGCACCGGCCGGTCCAGCCAGCTCAGCGCCGACGCCCAGCGGCGCTGCTGCGCCCCGGTGTAGGCGATCCCGGCGACAGCGTGCGGCTGGTCCAACCGCCAGCCGTGCGCCGCACCCGCCCGCAGCAGCTCGGCCTCCCCGGGCCGCAGTGGCCCGGCCCCGCCGGCAGGGGGCGGCCCGGTCTCACCCGCCTGCGGCAAGCCGGCCCCGCCCGCCCGGAGCAGCCCGGCAACGCCCCCGGCGGGTCCGGCTGGCGACCCGGTGGGGTCGCCGAGACCGTCACGCAGGGCCCGCAGCACCGTCGCGGCATCCCGGACGGCAGGCGGCGGCGACTCGTGCCGGACCGCCTCGATCAACAGTGCGGTGGTCGCGGCCCCCGCCAGCGCCAGTTGCCCGGCCGCGACCGGCTCGGCCAGCAGCAGCGCGCCGAGCCGGCGGGACCCCGCACCCACCGCCACCGCCCGACCGGTCCACCCGTCGACGCAGCGGACCAGGGTCGGCACCCCCGTTCCGGCCCGGCCGGTGACCAGGGCGCGGCGCACGTCGTCCGGCGCGGCGGCACAACGGGGGCCGTCCGCGCCGTCGCTGGCGGCGAGCAGCTCCCCCGATTCGGCCACCAGCCGGCAGGCCACGCCGGTCCGCTCCGCCACCGCGGCCAGCAGCTCCGGCCAGCCGGCGCCACCGAACGCGAGTTCGGCGAGCCACTGGGCGAACGCGGCCGGCGACGGCGCGGCGGCGACGGCCAACCGGGGGCGGGCCGCCGCCAGCTCACCCGATCGGCTCACGCCGACGGTCGGTCGAGCAGCCGGACCGCGACGGCCTTCTCCTGGGTGTACTCGCGCAGCGCCGCGTAGCCGCCGCCCCGGCTGAAGCCGCTCTCCTTCTGCATGTTGAACGGGAAGCCGATCACCCCGGCGTCGTGGAACTGGTTGACCGCGACCTGCCCGGAGCGGACCAGCCCGGCCACCCGCAGCGCCCGGGACACGTCACTGGTCCAGATGCAGGCCAGCAGGCCGAATTCGGTGCCGTTCATCAGCGCCACCGCCTCGTCGACGCCCCGGAAGCCCTGCACCGCCAGCACCGGGCCGAAGACCTCCTCGCGGACCAGCCGCATGTCCGAGTCGACCTGGTCGAAGACGGTGGGGGCGACGTACCAGCCGTCGTCGAACGCGGCGGTGGCCGGCTCGCCGCCGACGACCAGCCGGGCCCCGGCGGCCGGGGCCTCGGCCAGGAAACCCCGGACCCGCTCGTACTGGGCCTGGCTGACCAGCGGGCCCATGTCCAGGTCCTGGTCCCAGGGGCCGGTCCGGACGGCCTTCATGCCGGCGGCGACCCGCTCGACCACCTCGGCCCGGATCGACTCCTCGACCAGCAGCCGGGAGCCGGCGTAGCAGTTCTGCCCGGCGTTCTCGGTGATCGAGGCGATGATCGCCGGGATCGCCACGTCCAGGTCGGCGTCGGCGAAGACCACGTTCGGGGACTTGCCGCCCAGCTCCAGCTTGACCGGCACCAGGTGCTGCGCGGCGGCCCGCATGACGGCCCGGCCGGTCACCGTCGAGCCGACGAAGCTGATGTGGTCGATGTCGGGGTGCCCGGTGAGCGCGACCCCGGCCTCGGGGCCGAGCCCGGTGACCACGTTGAGCACGCCCGGCGGCAGCCCGGCCCGACGGCCCAGCTCGGCCAGCGCGAACGGCGACAGCGGCGCGACCTCGGACGGCTTCAGCACCACCGTGTTGCCGGCGGCGAGCGCGGGGGCCACGTTGGCGGCGGTGAGCACGGCCGGCACGTTCCACGGGATGATCACCGCGCAAACGCCGTACGGCTCCGGCCGGGTGTAGCCGAAGTAGTCGGGCGTACGGGTGGGCAGGGTGACGCCGGTGAGCTTGTCCGCGGCCCCGGCGAAGTAGTCGACGATGCCCTGGGTGATGTACATGTTGAGCCGCCCGCCGGAGCGGGGTTTGCCCACGTCACGCGACTCGTACGCGGCGAGTTCCTCGACGTGCTCGCCGATCAGCGCGGCCCAGCGCGAGAGGATCGCGCCGCGCTCGCTGGGCGAGGTGGCCGCCCAGCCGGGGGCGGCCCGCCGGGCGGCGGCGACGGCGTGGTCGACGTCGACCGCGCGGGCGCGGGCCACCGACTGGATGGTCTCCCGGGTGGCGGGATCGAGCACCGGTAGCTCACCGCCGTCGGCGGCGGCGGTCCAGTCGCCGTCGATGAGCTGGCGGGCGGTGGGAATGTCCAGGTCAGCCATGTGCGAATCCTTGACCCTCTACGTTTCGCATGTCAAGATGCAATCTCGCTTTGTGAGTCACTAGGGAGGGCGCGTGCGGATCACAGCGGCGGTGCTGGAGAACGCCGGAGGGCCGTTCACCCTCCAGCAGATCGACCTCGCCGACCCCGGGCCGGACGAGGTGCTGGTCCGGGTGCACAGCGTGGGGATCTGCGCCACCGACCTGGAGTTCGCCAACTTCTTCCCCACCCCGGCGGTGCTCGGCCACGAGGGCAGCGGAGTGGTCGAGCAGGTCGGCGCGCGGGTCACCGGCGTCTCGCCGGGTGACCACGTCGCGATGAGCTTCACCTCCTGCGGCGACTGCCCGCTGTGCCGGGGCGGAAACCCCGCCTACTGCCGCCAGTTCGACGCGGTCAACTTCACCGGCCGGCGACCCGACGGCAGCTCGGCACTCTCCCGCAACGGGCAACCGGTCAACGGCCACTTCCTGGGCCAGTCGTCGTTCGCCACCCACGTCGTCGCCCCGGCCCGCGCGGTGGTGCCGATCAGCAAGGAGATCGACCTGGGCGTGGTCGGCCCGTTCGGCTGCGGTTTCGGCACCGGGGCCGGCGCGGTGCTCAACGTGCTGCGCCCGGAGGTCGGCTCCTCGCTCGTCGTCTTCGGCGCGGGCGCCGTCGGCGTCGCGGCGATCCTGGCCGCCCGGGTGGCCGGTTGCGCGGTCGTCGCGGCGGTCGACGTCAACGCCGGCAAGCTCGACACGGCCCGACTGCTCGGCGCGACCCACGGGGTGAACTCCACCGACGGCGACCCCCGCGAGCTGCTGACCGCGATCGCCCCGCACGGCTTCGACGTCGCGATCGACACCACCGGCCGGGAGGACGTGCTGCGGCTGGCCGTCGAGTCGCTCGGCCCGCTCGGCCGCTGCGGCGTGGTCGGGATCGGCCCGAGCGAGCAGATGAGCTTCGAGTGGCGCAGCGTGCTCAACGGCCGCAGCATCACCGGCATCATCGGCGGCAGCAGCCTCCCGCAGGTGTTCCTGCCCAAGCTGCTGGACCTGCACGCCGCCGGCAACTTCCCGGTGGACCGCCTGATCACCCGGTTCCCCTTCACGCAGATCAACGAGGCGGTGGCGGCGCTGCGGTCCGGCGAGGTCGGCAAGGCCGTACTGACCCTCTGACCGGTCGACATCGACGGTTCTGCATCTTATCGTGAAACGTTGTCTCGCTATGTGAGCGACATTACCCTTGGCGTCAGACCCACACCCAGTGGCGCGGCTGGGCAACACCGCGCAGCGTCCCGCACCTGTGGAGCACGTCCCGATGACCGAACAGCAGCGCACCGCCCCGGCCGCCGCGCAGACCGCGACCGCAGACCGGCCCGTCGCGCCCTTCGACCACCACTCGGCCGAGTGCAACACCGACCCGGTGGGCTACTACCGGGAGTTCCGGCAGACCTGCCCGGTGGGCCGGACCGACGCGCACGGCGGCTTCGTCTACACCACCCGGTACGCCGACGTGGTCCGGATCGCCCGCGACGACGACACCTTCTCCTCCGCCCGCGCCACCGCCGGGGGTGACGGCACCGCCATCGTCATCCCCCGGGGCCCCGGCCTGGAGCAGTACCCGATCGAGCTGGACCCGCCCGCCGCGACCGGCTACCGCGACCTGATCAACCCGCTGCTCACCCAGGACGCGGTCGCCGAGCTGGCCCCGATGGTCGCCCGGCACACCACCCGCGTGGTGGACGCCTTCATCGCCGAGGGGTCGGTGGACTTCGTCCGCGACCTGACCAACCCGCTGCCGGCCGCCGTCACCCTCGACTGGCTGGGCTTCCCCGAATCCGACTGGGCCAAGCTCGCCGGCCCGATCCACGACATCTTCGCCGCGCTGCCCGGCAGCGAACGCGCCGTACGCGGGGCCGCCGGCCTGGCCTACCTCGACCAGCGCATCCGCGAGCTGATCGTCGAGCGGCGGGCCGTGCCGACCGGCGACGCGGTGAGCTACCTGGCCGCCCAGCGCCGCCCCGACGGGGAGCTGTTCGCCGCCGACGAGCTGGTCTCGGTCATCGGGCTGCTGATCGCGGGTGGGGTGGACACCACCACCTCGCTGACCGGCTCCACCCTGGTGCACCTGAGCCGGCACCCCGACGACCGGCAACGCCTGATCGAGTCCCCCGACCTGCTGCTCACCGCCACCGACGAGTTCCTGCGGGTGTTCGCCCCGTCCCAGTCGATGGCCCGTACCGTCCGCACCGACACCGAGGTCGGCGGCTGCCCGGTCGCCGCCGGTGAGCGGGTGCTGATCCCCTGGGTCGCGGCGAACCACGACCCAGTCGTCTTCCCCGAGCCCGAGCAGCTCCGGTTGGACCGCGACGCCGCCCGGCACCTGAGCTTCGGCATCGGCAGCCACCGCTGCGCCGGTGCCCACCTGGCCCGGCTGATGTTCCGCGAGATGATCACGCAGGTACTCACCCGGCTGCCCGACTTCCGGGTGGTGGAGGAGGGCCTCGTCGCCTACCCCACCCGGGGCAACCAGAGCGGTTGGGACGCGATCCCGGCCGTCTTCACCCCGGGTCCCCGCCGCGACGCCGACGCGGCGGGGACCCGGCCCACCGCCAGCCTGACCGGCGACCGGGAACTGGTCATGGCGGCCACCGCCACCGCCACCGACGAGGTGCTGGAGGTACGCCTGGCCGACCCGACCGGCGCGGAACTGCCGCCCTGGGCGCCGGGCGCGCACCTGGAGGTGCGGCTGCCGTCCGGGCGGGTCCGGCAGTACTCGCTGTGCGGCGACCCGGCCGACACCCGGCACTACCGGATCGCCGCCCTGCGCGAGCCCGCCGGCCGGGGCGGTTCGGTGGAGCTGCACACGCTGGCCCGAGCGGGCGTCGCCCTCTCGGTACGCGGCCCACGCAACCACTTCCCGCTCGTCGACGCCCCCGCATACCTCTTCCTCGCCGGGGGCATCGGGATCACCCCGATCCTGGCGATGGCCCGCGAGGCCGACCGCCGGGGCGTGCCGTTCCACCTGGTGTACGGCGGGCGTACCCGCGCCTCGATGGCCTTCGTCGACGAGGTGACGGCGCTGGCCGGGGACCGGGTGACCCTGCTGCCACAGGACGAGGCCGGCCTGCCCGACCTACGGGCGCTGCTCGACGCCACCGGGCCGGACACCGCCGTCTACTGCTGCGGACCGACCGGCATGATCGACGCGGTGGAGCGGGTCTGCGCCGAGACGGACCGGTCGGGGCAGTTGCACGTCGAGCGGTTCACCGCCGGTGACGACCTCGAGGTCGCCTTCGACCCGGCGGCGAACACCGAGTTCGAGGTGCACCTGGCGCGGACCGGGGCGACCCTGCGGGTGCCGAGGGACCGCCGGATGATCGACGTGCTGCGCGAGGTCGTGCCGGGCCTGACCTACGACTGCGAGAAGGGCTACTGCGGCGCGTGTGAGACCCGGGTGCTCGCCGGTACGCCGGAGCACCGCGACTCGCTGCTCACCGACGAGGAGCGCGCGGCCGGCCGGAGCCTGATGATCTGCGTCGGGCGGTGCCACTCGGAGCGGTTGGTGCTGGACCTGTAGGTCCTGCCTGGACGGCCGGCCCGGTCCCGGGGTCGGCCGTCCAGGCGTCCACCTCCGGGCTGGACGGCCCGGCCGCACCAGTGGCGCGGCCGGAGCCTCTGATGCGTGGGGGCCGGCGGTTCGTGCGGCCCGGTCGGGGCCGGTGGTCGTCAGGCCGCTTTCGCCAGGGCGGCGAGGATCAGGTCGAGGCCGAAGGTGAACTGGCCGCCGAAGTCGTAGCCGGGCTGCCGGACGTGCTGGGTGGCGAACTCCACCAGGTGCGGGTAGTCGCCCGCCGCGAAACCCGCCATGATCGCATCGGCGACCTCGGTGGCGGAGCCGCCGCCGTCGAACGGCAGTGACGCCTCCTGCAACACGAAACCGAAGACGTACGCGTCGATGACCGCGTAGGCGTGGGCCGTCATCGGCAGTGAGAAGCCCCCGCCCCGCAGCACGCCCAGCATCCTGTCGTGGTGGCGCAGGGTGGCCGGGCCGGGGCTGGTCCGGGTCTCGATCAGGGTCAGCGCCCAGGGGTGCCGGGCGAGGACCGTCCGGGCCGACAGGCAACGCCGGCGCACCTCGGCCCGCCAGTCGCCGCCCGGCGCGGGCAGGTCGATCTCGGCGAAGACCCCGTCGACGAGCGCGTCGAGCAGCTCGTCCTTGTTGCGGATGTAGTGGTAGAGCGACATCGGTTTGGCGTGCAGCGCGGCGGCGAGCGAGCGCATGGTCAGCGCGCCGAGACCGTCCGCGTCGGCGATGGCGACGGCGGCCCGCAGCACCCGCTCCCGGCTGAGCTGCCGCACCGGTTCGCCCACCTGTCGCTCCCCTGACACCCGGTTGACCGCCTGCACCGCCCACCGTACCGTACTAAGTAAGTCGTACTTAGTACGAAGGGCCCTGGAGGCGACGATGTCCCTGCGTGTGGCCGGTCGGTGGGCCGGCGCGTTCTTCCTGGCGGCGTTCGTCGCCTACGGCGCCGGCAGCGCGCT
Organism: Micromonospora sp. NPDC049081; assembly: GCF_040648835.1. Classification (NCBI taxonomy): domain Bacteria; kingdom Bacillati; phylum Actinomycetota; class Actinomycetes; order Micromonosporales; family Micromonosporaceae; genus Micromonospora; species Micromonospora sp. NPDC049081. The sequence continues at coordinate 93,486 of NZ_JBEZEK010000018.1, forward strand.
CGCCGGGCACCCGGCCGGGGTGGTGCTGGTGCTGGCCAACTCCGCGCTGGTGGCGGCGATCGGTGCGCTGGCCTTCCGGGCGCTGCGCCGGGTGCAGCCGGGCGCCGCCTGGGTCTACCTGGTGACCCGGGGCGCGGAGGCGTTCCTGCTCGCCGCCGGCATCGTGCTGCGGGACCGGTTCGGCGACGGGGCCGGCGACCTCGCCTACCAGCTGGCCATGCTGGCGCTGGGGCTGGGCAGCGTGCCGTTCTGCCTGACCCTGGCCCGGTGGCACTGGCTGCCCCGCTGGCTCGCACTCTGGGGAACCCTCGGCTACGCGCTGCTGGCGGTCGGCGCGGCAGCCGAGCTGGCCGGCGTGGCGGTCGGGGTCGCGCTGGCCGTCCCGGGCGGGTTGTTCGAGGTCGTCTTCGGCCTGCGGCTGCTCACCCGGGGCTTCACGTCGCCCGGCCCCGCCCCTGGACCACGCACGTCCACCAGCGCCAGCGGTGCAGACGCCCCGGCCACCACCGGCGGTGCAGCTGCGCCGAACAACACCGGCGGTGCAGCCGTGCCGAACACCACCGGCGGAGCGGACGGGGTGGGAGCGGGCGGCTCCCGCGCCCGCCGGGCGGCACTGGCCGCCGGGCTCGGCCTGTTGCTGATGGCGGTGCTCGCCGGGTGGGCCAACTTCGGCGTCGTACAGCCGCTGGTCGACACCGACGCGGCCGCAACCGCCACCCGACTGCCGGCCCGGCAGGGGGCGCTCACCCTGGCCGTGGTCGCCCTGTACACGGTGGCCTGCCTCGACGTGCTGGTCGGCTGGGCGCTACGGGCGTTCTTCAGCCGCACCCGGCCCACCGTCGCACTGCTGTCGGCCTGGTGCCGCACCGGGTACGCGGTCGTCCTCGCCGTGGCACTCACCCACCTGATCGCCGTCACCGGCCTGCTGCGCGACGGCGCGGGAGCCGACCGGCTCGCCGCCGACGGGCCTCCGCGACTCACCGACTTCCAGCAGGTCTGGGACCTGGGCCTGCTGCTGTTCGGCGTCCACCTGCTGCTGGTCGGATGGCTGGCCTGGCGGTCGGACACCGTGCCGACCTGGTTGGCGGCGCTGGTGGCGGTCGCCGGTGCGGGCTACCTCGCCGACTCGGTCGGGTCGCTGCTGTCGGCCGACCAGCCGGTGCAGGTCTCCGGGGTCACCTTCGTCGGCGAGGTCGTCCTGATGGGCTGGCTACTCACCTACGCCGCCCGCCACCGCTCCCCCGGTGCCACCCCACCCGACGATGCACCGGATGCCGACCGCACGGGGACGGCCCGCCGCGCCACGACACTGGGGCGCTGCGGGCCGTCCTGACGAGGGGCCGGTGGGTCAGTTGCCCCACTCGAAGTTGGGCTCGACCGCCTCGGCGATGTGGAACCGGCCGCCCGGCGCGATCTCGCTGCCGCGCTCGGTCACCACGTGCTTGCCGAAGCCGCCCACCAGCGGCCGACCGACGTCGCGCTTGAGCCACAGCCGCAGCAGGTGCCGGCGGCGCTCCGGCTCCGGGAAGTCGACGTAACCGGTACGCGAGTGCAGGGCGGCGTAGTTCAGCAGCCACTGCACGTCACCGGGCTGGAAGTCCATGTCCAGGGCCAGGCCGGGAGCCTGGGAGACCTCGTCGTAGAGGTGCAGCAGCTCGATCTGCGCCTCGGTGAGGCGGGGCACCTCGGGGTAGTCCTGCGCCGAGAAGATCATCGAGGTGCCGGCGTAGGTGCTGAAGATGCCGTCGACGTAGCTGCAGATCGGCGAGGTGTAGGTGTGGGCCGGGGCGTCCGGGTCCTGCCGGTGCCAGTCCCAGTGCCACGGCTCGAACAGCAGCGGCGCGAGGTCGGGCCGGCGGCGCAGGATCTCGTTGTAGATGGTGGTGCCGCTGACCAGGCTGCTCGCCCCGCCGGCCTTGGCCGCCCGCAGGCACATCAGCGCGACCACGTCGGAGCTGTCGGAGTGGAACGGCAGCCGGTCGCGGACCCGCGACGGCAGGGCCGACGGGTCGTCGAGGGTCTTGTTGGAGGTGGCGATGACGTGGTCGAGCACGTCGCCCATCTGGTTCTGCCCCATCGGCACGCCGAGGTGCAGCCCCATCACGTAGAAGATCGCCCCGGCGAGGGTGTCGCCGTACTCCTCCGTGCGCAGGCCCCGGACCAGGATGAAGCCGCGTCCGCTGTCGAGCTGGCGGGCGCACTCCTCGTTGAGCCCGGCACAGGCCGGCAGCGGGTAGTCGGCGGCGGTCACCGTACGCAGGTCGGGGTTGTCGGCGACGAACCGGCGGCCGACGGTCTCCAGCTCGGCGCGCTCGGCGTCACTGAGCTGGTAGACCCATTCGGTCGAGGTACGCAGCTCGTCACCGCGCCAGGCGGACGGGCCGGAGATGGGGGCGAGATCGATTGCGGTGGTCATGATGGTGCGCTCCGAGGGTCGGTTCTGCGGAAAACGGGTCAATGTCCCGGGGCGGCGGTGCCGCCCACCGGGATGATCAACGACGTGGGCGATCGCCGTGTCCCGGTCGGGAGACGGCGTGCCTGTCCATCAGAACGGGGTCTGCGGGTCCCCGGCGGCGGTCCCGGGGCGCATGCCCTCCCGCGGCGGGTGTACCCGCAACGGCTCCTCGTAGCCGCGCACCAGCAATCCAGAGCCTTGCGGAACTCGGATCATGGCGTTCTCCTGCGGCTGGCGATGATCGGTCCAGGCTAACCAACACCCACCGCAACGTCAACAGAGACACCATCTCGCAATACGATCTATTCTCGTCCCCGGACGGCCCGTCGCGCCGTACCGCCCCGGGCGACCAGCGGCTCGGCCAGCAGGACGACCAGCGCCACCGCAGCCACCAGGCCGCCCGCCAACGCCGTGCCCTGCACCCCGGACCGGGACAGCACCACCGCGCCGAGCAGGGACCCGCCGGCGATGCCGACGTTGAAGGCGGCGGAGTTGCCGGCCGCCGCCAGGTCGGCGCCGCCCGGGGCCACCTCCAGCACCCGGTTCTGCAGGGCGGGGGTCAACGCGCCCATGGCGAACCCGGACACGGCCAGCAGCACCCCGGTGGCCACCGGCGACCCGGCCAGCAGGAACATCCCGAGCAGGGCCACCACCAGCAGCAGCACCGGGGTCACCATCGCCACCCGCTGGTGGCGGTCGCTCGCGATCCCCCCGGCGGCGATGCCGGCGAAGTCCGCGAGGCCCCGGATCAGCAGCAGCAGGCCGAGAGCGCCCGGGGCGAACCCGGAGACGTCGGTCAGGAACACGGCGGTGAAGGTGAACGCCGTGAACAGGCCCCCCACCGACAGCGCGGTGGCCACCACGACGACCGCGTACCGGCGGGCGTCCGGGGTGGTTCCGGTCGACGCGTGCGTCGCCCCGACCGCAACCGGCGGCATCAGTGTCACGATCGCCACGAACCCGGCCAGCGCCACGGCGGCCAGGGCCAGGAACGCCGACCGCCAACCCCAATGCTGACCCAGCCAGGTGCCCGCCGGCACGCCGAGCATCGGCCCGAGCGACGCCCCGGCGAACACGACGGAGGTGACCCGGCCGCGTACCCGGGCGGGGAACATGCCGGCGGCGGCGGGCGCGACCACCGCCCAGAACAGCGCCTGGGTGAGCGCGACGACCACCCGGGTCCCGAGCAGCACCTGGTAGTCGCGGGCGGCGGCCGACACCAGCGTGGCCACCACCAGCACGCCCAGCAGGACACCCAGCAGCCGGCGACGCGGCACCCGCCGGGTGACGTGGGTCAGCGGCACCGAGACGACCGCGACCGTGACCGCGTAGCCGGTGACGAGCAGCCCCGCGTGCGACACGGACACGTCCAGGTCGGTGGCGACCAGGGGCAGGATGCCCACCGGCAACGTCTCCATGGCGACGTAGCAGAACGCCGAGACGGACAACGCGACCAGCGCCGCCACCGCCCGGGGCGCGGCGGTCACCCCAGGGGTACGACAGTCGGTCATCGCCCGGCCCCCGTCCCTGCGCCCCCCACGAATGCGGTCACCCCGAGAGCAGTCAAGGGTATCAATGAAAAGGGTCCCGTCCCGGGTCGACGGCACCGCCGTCAGCCCCGGGTTCCGGGCGGGCGCACCGGTGATCAGCCGGGCGGACGGGTGTTGAGGCGGGCGGCCTGACGGATCAGGTGGTCGCGTTCGGCGAGGTGGGCGGCCCGGTCGGCGGCCTCGGCGTACCACCGGGCCGCCGTCGCCCGGTCACCGGCCCGTTCGTGCAGGTACGCCGTCACCGCCGCGTGGCGGGGCACCGACGGGTCCACCGCCGCCAGGGCCGCCAGCCCCGCCCACGCCCCGTCGGCCTCCCCGACGGCCACCGCCCGGTTGAGCCGCACCACCGGGCTGTCGGTCAGCCGCGCGAGTTCGTCGTACCACTCGACGATCTGCACCCAGTCGGTCTCCCCGGCGGTGCGCGCGTCGGCGTGCAGCGCGGCGATGGCGGCCTGGGCCTGGAACTCGCCCAACCGGTCCCGGGCCAGCGCCGCCTGCAGGATGCGTACCCCCTCGGCGATCAGGGCGGTGTCCCACCGGCTGCGGTCCTGCGCCGCGAGTGGGACCAGGCTGCCCTCCGGCGTGGTCCGGGCCGCGCGACGGGCGTGGTGCAGCAGCATCAGGGCGAGCAGCCCGGCCACCTCGGGGTGGTCGACCATCGCCGCGAGCTGCCGGGTGAGCCGGACCGACTCGGCGGCGAGGTCGACGTCGCCGGAGTAGCCCTCGTTGAACACCAGGTAGAGCACCCGCAGCACGGTGGCGACGTCGCCCGGCCGGTCGAGGCGTACGCCGGACACGGTGCGCTTGGCCCGGCTGATCCGCTGCGCCATGGTCGCCTCCGGCACCAGGTACGCCCGGGCGATCTGCCGGGTGGTCAGCCCGCCGACGGCACGCAGGGTCAACGCGACCGCCGAGGACGGGGTCAGCGACGGGTGGGCGCACAGGAAATAGAGCTGGAGCGTGTCGTCCACCCCCGACGCGGGGCCGGGGGCCGGTTCCTCGACGACGAGGTCCTCACGCCGACGCCGGGCGGCATCCGCCCGGCCCGCGTCGAGGAACCGGTGCCAGGCCACGGTGACCAGCCAGCCCAACGGGTCCCGGGGCGGGTCGGCCGGCCAGCCGTGTACCGCCTGGACCAGGGCGTCCTGCACGGCGTCCTCGGCCGCCGCGAAGTCGGCCCCGCGCCGGACCAGCACCCCGAGCACCTGCGGGGTGAGCCGGCGCAGCAGGTCACCGTCCACCGGTCAGTCGGTGATGGTCGGCGGCTCGGTCAGGAACGGGCGCAGCTCCAGCCACTCGTGGATCGGTCGCCCGCCCGCCCCCGGGGCGGCCGACAACTCCCCGGCCAGCTCGACGGCATGCTCGTAGCTGTCCACGTCGATCACCATCCAGCCGGCGATGAGATCCTTCGTCTCGGCGAAGGGCCCGTCGGTCACCGGAGGACGCCCCGGCCCGTCGTACCGGACGAACGTCCCCTCGGGGGCGAGCGCCTGCCCGTCGACGAACTCCCCGCTGCCCTCCAGCCGGGCCGCGAAGTCGTTCATGTACCGCACGTGGGCCGTGATCTCCTCGGGCGTCCACTGGTCCATCGGGACGTCGTTGACCGCGGCGGGGGCGCCTCGGTAGTGCTTGAGCAGCAGGTACTTCGCCATCGGGTGTCTCCTCGGTGCCGGTGCGACCACCATTCTGGCCGCATTCACCCCGGGGACGACGCTGGTCCCCCGTTCTCGACATCCCGGCCGGGATTTTTTCCCGGCAGCGGACCGGCGCGGCGACGGCCGTACCGCCCCGCTCACCGCTCCACGAGCTGCCGTACCCGCAGACGTCGGATTCCCGAGACCCGCTCCGTGGGGGCGGACGGTCGGGTGGCGGGCAGACGGACGGTGAAGACCGCCCCCCGGTGCGGCCGGCCCTCGGCCTCGATCGTGCCCCGGTGGCTCGTGACGACCTCCTGGAGCAGGGCCAACCCCAGCCCGAACCGGTGCTCCCCGGCACCCCCGCCACGGTGGAACCGGTCGAAGATGCGCCGCGCGTCGGCCTGGTCGAAGCCGTCCCCGCTGTCCGCGACCACGAACTCGGCGTAGTCGCCGCCACTGCGCAGCGACACGTCGATCCGGCCACCGGGGGGTGTGTGGGCGAGCGCGTTCGCGAGCAGCTCCCCGGCCACCCGGCGCAGCGCCGACTCGACCCCCGGCACCGGCAACGCCTCGCCGGGCAGGTCCGCCGCGACAGTGACCTGGCGTTCGGCGGCCCGGTCCGCCTCGGCGGCGACGGCCGCCCCGACCAGCGCGGTCAGATCCACCGGCGGGTACGCCCGGCGGTCGGCGGGAGCGGCGGCGAGCTGGGCCGAGAGCAGCAGGTCGTCCACGATCTCGCCGAGCCGGCGGGTGCCACCGATCAGCCGGTCGAGATCCTCCAGGCTCGCCGCGCTGCCACCGGTATGGGCCCGCCGCGCCATCAGCTGGGCGCGGATGTGCACCTGGGCGATCGGGGTACGCAGCTCGTGGCTGGCGTCGGCGATGAACCGCCGTTGCCGGGTCAGCGCCTCCGCCAGTGGCGCGACGGCCCGTCGACCGACGAGCGCACCGGTCAGCACGGCGACGAGCAGCCCGACCGCCGCGGCGAGGCTGAACGCCAGCAGCAGGTGCCGACGGTCGGACAGCTGGAACCGCGCGTCGAACACCGCCTGCACGACCAGCCCGTCGTTGCGGGACTCGGTGCGGACGTGGTAGGTCGTGCCGTTGCGGGTGACGGTGGTGACCTCGGTGACACCGGTCGCGGCCACCGACGTCAGCGCACCGGTCAGCGGAAAGCCCGGCGGCGGCGGGTTGAGACCGGTGTCGGTGATCAGGCCGTTGTAGCGGAAGATCCAGCTGCACGCGGGCGGACCCGGAATGGTGGCGTGGTTGGTGCCCCACGCCAACTCCCGGTGGATCTGGGCCTCCTGGCTGCGCACCAGCACGGCGTACGAGAGGCCGCCGGCCAACAGCAGCAGGGCACCGATGGCCAGCCCGACCAGCAGGCCGATGCGCAACCGGGCGCGGCGCACCATCGCCTGCTCCACCAGCTCCATCAGAGCGCTCCGAGCCGGTAGCCCAGCCCGTGCACGGTGCGGACCACCGTCCGGCCGAGCTTGCGGCGCAGGTAGTAGACGTAGGTGTCCACCATGGACGCCGCCGCGGTCTCGTCGAAGACCCGGCGGCGCAGCTCCGCCCGGGAGTGCACGAGGTTGGGCCGGGCCGCCAGCACCCGCAGCAGCTCGAACTCCCGGGCGGACAGCGCCACCCGGGTGCCGTCGGCCAGCACGGCGTCGCGGGACGTCAGATCGAGCAGCCCGGCCCCGACACGCAGCACGGTGGTGGCCTCGGACGTCCGCCGGCACAACGCCCGGATCCGTGCGCTCAGCTCGTCCAGGTCGAAGGGTTTCATCAGGTAGTCGTCGGCACCCGCGTCCAGCCCGGCGATCCGGTCGCCCACCGTGCCCAGCGCGGTGAGCATCAGCGCGCGGGCCGGGACCTTCCGCGAACGCAGCCGGACGACCAGGTCGAGTCCGTCGAGCGCCGGCAGCATCCGGTCGATCACCATCACGTCGTAGGTGCGGGTCAGTCCGAGATGCAGACCCCGTTGGCCGTCCGAGGCGTGGTCGACGAGGAACCCGTCACCGACCAGTGACTCGGTGAGCAGGCCGGCCAGTTCCTCGTCGTCCTCGACCAACAGCAGACGGTTCGATCCTCCCCCGGGCATGCGTCCACAATCGCACAGAGTAAGGCTAAATAGTGACAGCTATCTTTTTATCATTTCACCACCGCGAGGGTCTGGGGTCGGACAGGGGTTTGCCTACGGGCCTCCCGGTGCTCGATCCAACTCAGCAACGGAGTCGTCATCATCGTGGTGACCAGCGCCACCACCACCAGCACGGTGAACAACGAGGCGTTCACGATGCCCGCCTCCAGGCCGACGTTGAGCGCGATGAGCTGCATCAGACCCCGGGCGTTCATCAACGCGCCCACCCGCAACGCGACACCCTGCGACTCGCCCCGCACCCGGGCCGCCGCCCAGCAGGCACCGAACTTGCCGACGATCGCCGCCGTCACGCAGGCCGCCGCGAAGAGCAGCACCGGCGCGCTGCCCAGCAACCCGAACTCCGTACGCAGCCCCGAATAGGTGAAGAACAGCGGCAGGAAGACCGTCGCGGCGACCGGGGTGAGGGTGTCCACCACCCGGTCGGTGTTGGCGGTGTGCGGCATCACCACCCCCACCGCGAACGCGCCGAAGACCGCGTACAGCCCGATCTCGTCGGTGTACCAGGCGACCAGGAAGAGCAGGGCCACCGTGCCGAGCACCCGGGCACCGTCGTTGAGGCGGGGGCTGGTCATCAACGCAGCGGTCACCCGACGCCCGACCAACCACAGCACCAGCCCGAACAGCACCGCGCCACCGGCGGTGACGACCGCCGGCCCGGCCCGGCCGGAGGCGAACGCCAGCACCACCGCCAGCATGATCCAGGCGACCATGTCGTCGAGCGCACCACTGGCCAGCGACAACGTGCCGTGCCGGGTGCCGGCGTGCCCGCGTTCGGTGATGATCCGGGCCAACATGGGGAATGCGGTGATGGCCAACGCCACCCCGACGAACGCGGCCGACACCCCGATCGACGTCCCGTCGGCCCGCATCGGCACGGCGTCCGCGGTGACCAGGACCAGCCCCACCCCCAGGACGAGCGGCGCGGTCACCCCGGCCAACGACACCAGCCCGGCGGTGCCGGCCAGACCGGTGACCCGGTGGGCGCCGAACGCGTACCCGGCCTGGAACATGAACAGCACCAGACCGACCTGGCCCACCACGTAGAGCACCGGCAGCAGCGCCGTCGGGAACAGGGCGTCCTTCACCTCCGGCAGGACGAACCCGAGCAGCGACGGGCCGAGCAGCACCCCGGCGAGCATCTCGCTGACCACGGCGGGCTGACCCACCCGGCCGAGCAGCCAGGCCACCGCCTTGCAGAAGATGAGGATCACCGCGACCGCGATGAAGAACCGTGGAGCCAACTGGGTGGGGGTCACCGGACCGCCTCCTCGAAGTAGTTGGTGCACAACCGTTGTCGTCGGGCGTCGACGACCATCCAGGCGCCGAACACCAGTTGCCGGACGCTGCGTCCCACGTCGGCCCAGCGGTCCCGCCACCGCATCGCGGCCAGCCGCAGCCGCCCCGGGCCGGGGACACCGGCCGGGATCAGGTACGCCGGGCCCCGGCTGGGCAGCGACCGGCTGTGCGCGGCCGACGACGCCAGGGCGTACCGGCGCAGCACCTCACGGGTCGCGGCCCGCATCATCACCGGCGCGACCCCGCGCGCCGGGCAGGCCCGGTTGGCGGTGACCCCGTAGGGGATGAAGCGGGCATCCCGGCGGGTCAGCGTCCGCCACCGGTCCGGGTCGAACCGCTCGTCGCCGGCCGGCCCGCTGCGCTGGAACGCCAGGTAGTTGAAGAGCAGCACCGACCCGGCGGGCAGGGTCACCCCGGCGGGCAGCGCGATCGGCGCGGAGGTGATCCGGTGGGCGACCCCGAAGAGCGGATGCAGCCGCAGGGTCTCGTCGATCACCCGGTCCAGGGCGTCGTCGTCGTCGAGGCCCCGCTGGAGATCCGGATGGTTGGCCAGCGCCAGCAGCACGTGCGACATCGCCTCGGACATCTGCACCACCGCCGTGGTGCCGAACGCGCCGTGCAGGTACCAGGCCGTCTCCTCGGCGGTGAACGGCGGCGGCAACGTCACCGGGCAGGTGCCCGCCTCGACCCGCCCGCGCAGGTACCGGGTCAACGGGGCACGCCGGTCCAGGTGCCGCAGGCCGGTGCACTTCAGCGCGGCGGCCACGTCGGCGGCGTTGGCGACGAACAACGCCCGGACCTCCCTCGGGCACACCTCCCCGAAGATCAGCTCGTGGTAGACCTCCGCCCACACCGGCATCATCAGGTCCCGCAGCCGCACGTGGACCCGCCCCGCCGGCAACTCGTCGAGCACCCGCCGGGTGGCGGCGGTCGCGAGGGCGTCGGCACGCTGCGGGCGCAGGGCGAGCACCCGCCGGGTCACCCCGGCCACCGCCCGGTAACGCTCCCCCGGCTCCAGGTGCTCCTGGTGCATGTGCGGGCCGGGTGACAGCCAGTACCAGAACAGGTCGGACAGACCGGCGCCCCGGCTGCGCCCGTCCGCCGCCGGATCGGCGTACAGCCGCTCGAAATCCTCCACACCCACCAGCGGACCCGGCACCGGGATACCCTCCCCGCCGTTGACCCGGGCGAAGACCCACTGCCGCAGCCGCACCACCGCCGAGGGCAGCCACCGGGGCAGCGTCCAACCCACCCCGAGCACGACCACCGCGCCCCACACCACCGGCCCGCTCACGCCGACGCTCCCGTGGTGACGAGATCGGCGCTGAGATCGCCGGGTCGGGCGACGCCGACCAGGGCCAACGCCCGGTCCAGGTCGGCGCGCAGCAGGTCGAGCACGTGCCGTACCCCGGCCGCGCCGGCCACCGCCAGCCCCCACAGCACCGGACGGCCGACCAGCACCGCCGTCGCCCCGAGCGCCAACGCGACAAGCACGTCCGTGCCGCGTCGCAGGCCCCCGTCGACCAGGACCGGCAACCGGCCGTCGACCGCCGCCACGACGGCCGGCAACGCGTCCAGGGTGGCCGTCACCCCGTCGAGTTGCCGGCCGCCGTGGTTGGAGACCAACACCCCGTCCACCCCGTGCTCGACGGCCAGCCGGGCGTCCTCGGGGTGCAACACCCCCTTGAGCAGGATCGGCACGGTGGTGAGCCGGCGCAGCACGGCGACCAGCTCCCAGCCCACCCGGGCGTTCATCTCGATGTCCCGGACCCGGCCGTTCGCGTCACGCATGTTCTCGCAGACCATGCCGGAGGGCAGGTCCACGAAACCGTGCCGCAGGTCGCGCTCGCGCCGACCGAACACGGGCGAGTCGACCGTGACGACCAGGGCCCGGCAGCCGGCGGCCACCGCCCGCCGTACCACGGTGGTGGTGAACTCCAGGTCGGTGTGCGGGTAGAGCTGGAACCACAGCGGCCCGCCGGCCGCCGCGATCTGCTCGACCGGCCGGGTGGCCGCCATGCTGACCACCATGACCGTGCCGGCCTCGGCGGCGGCGCGGGCGGTCGCCACCTCCCCCTCGGGGTGGGCCAGCCGGTGGAACGCGGTCGGTGCGACCAGCACCGGCATCGACAGCGCACTACCGAACAGCGAGATCCGCAGGTCGCGCTCACCGGCACCGCGCAGCACCCGGGGCCGCAGCCAACGCCGGCCGAACGCCGCCTCGTTGGCCCGCAGGGTCCGCTCGTCGCCGGCCCCGCCCGCGAAGAAATCCCAGTGCACCGGGTCGAGCCGACGCCGGGCGGCGGCGGCCACGTCGGCCAGGTTCAACCCCACCTCGTCGGCGGCCGGCACGTCAGTCCCCGGCCCTGCGCAGGCAACGGTCGACGAACGCGGCCAACGGTGTCACGTGCACCTGCGGCCGGTCCCACCGGTTCTCCAGGTTCTCCGCCAGGTGGTGGGTCGCGACGACCTGCCCCGCCCGGTGGTGGCGCACCACCGGATGCAGGTACGCCGCGTCGTGGGCCTGACCGACGACATCCTGGGCCACCCGTTTCACCGTCACGTCGAACGGGTCCACCTGGTCGTGCTCCGGGCCGTACTCCAGGGTGACCACGAAAGCGTCGGAGTAGTCGTGGTCGGCGGTGCGCAGACCGGCCTCGGCGAAGTACGCCACCGGCACCTCCTCGTGGTAACGCGCGTCGGCGTCGGCGACGGTGACCACGTCGGCGAGGACGTCGAACTGCTGCCACAGCGCGGAGGTGCGGTTGACCCGGGCGATGATCGCGTCGGTGATCGCCGCGCCGGTGGCGTCCAGCTTCTCCGCCGGCCACGGCGCGTCCGCGTACCGCCGTTCGAGGATCTTGTGCAGGGCCCGTACGGCGTAGCGGAAACCGTGGATGAAACCGTTTGTGGAACGCTTGAAGTCCCGTTCCTGGGTGATGGTGCCGGCGAAGTACAGGCCGGGGACGTTGACCGACTCCCACGCCGGGGTCTGCGCCGGGAAACGGTCCCGGATCGCCAGCTCCGGCCGGCAGGACTCGTCGAAGATCGACGCGTCGAACGCGAACCCGGTGCAGGCGAGCACCCGGTCGTAGCGCAGTTCCTTGGTGACCTCGTCGGCCCGGGAGAACGCGAACGTCACCAGGTAGCCGTCGGCGTCGCGGGTGATCTGCCGGACGGTGCCGTCCAGGATCGCGTTGGCCGACTTGAGCTGGTAGGTGTCGAGGAAGTTGTTGTTCACCGCGCGCAGGTGCCCGACGTAGTGGGTGCGCCAGGCCAACCGCACCGAACTCGGGCCGGCCAGGTGGATCAGCGTGGTGGTCTCCATCAGGCTGTCCGCGGTCTCGAAGGCGGAGTTGCCCTTGCCGATGATCAGCACCTTCTGGTCGAGGTAGTCACGCGGGTCGACGGGCATGTCCGCGTACTGTTCGGCCAGCTCCAGCCCCGGGATGTCCGGCAGGTACGGCCGGGACACCCCGGTGGCGACGACCACCTGCCGGGCCCGGAAGGTCTCCCCGGCGTGCACCTCGAAGACGTCGTCCACCTTGGACACCGAAGTCACCCGGCTGCCGTAACGCACCTTGACCCCGGTCTTCGCGGCGAAGTCCGCCAGGTAACGGACCATCACGTCGGCGTCCGGGAAGTACCGCTCGGTGTACGTGGTGAACCGCAGTGCCGGATCGTCGGTGAGCAGCGAGTTCCAGTCCAGCCGCAGGTTGAACTCCGGGTCGTCGGAGCCGGTGTGCGGCTTGTTGATGGAGATCAGTTGCCGGTGCCGGGGATAGGTGGCGAAGAACGCGCCCGGGATGTCCGCGCCCTCCAGCACCAGGTAGTCGCGCCGGCCGTCGGCCTCCAGCAGGGCCGCCAGTTGCAGGCCGGCCGGCCCGGCCCCGATGATCAGATAGTCAAGCGTCACGACGGCCATCCAGGGTGAGAGGGGTCAACGGAAGTTCGAGCGTGTCCATGACGTCGGCGGCCCGCCGCACGTCACCGTCGAGCGGCCGGTCCGGATCCACCGGGGGGATCGCCTCCACCAACGCCGCGAGCGCTTCGCCGCAGCCCGGCGCGGTGGGCGTCCGGGCACCCACGTACGCGGCCTGCCGCAGCCCCAACGCGAGCGACCCGACGATCAGCCGGAGCAGCCCGGCCTGGTCCCAGACCCGCAGGGCGGCCTGGGTGCCGAGCGGGATGACGTCCTGGTTGTGCAGGTTCGTCGGCAGGCTCTGCATGCTCGCCGGCATGGCGTCCCGGCGGATCTCGGCGATCAGCGCGGTCGAGGCCAACTGCACCCCCTGGAGCCCGTGCTGCTGCCCCGGGCCGGCGGCCAGCATCGGCGGCAGGCCACCGTTGCGGTGCGGGTCGACGAGCAGGTCGAGTTGCCGCTCGGCGAGGTTGCCGACCTGCGCCACCACCATCGACAGCAGGTCGGCGGCGAACGCGGCCGGCTGGCCGAAGAAGTTGCCGCCGTGCACCACGAGATCGTCGTCGGGAAAGAACAGCGGGTTGTCGCTGACGCTGCCCAGGTCGGCGGTGACCACGGCATCGACGTGGCGCAGCGCGTCCTCGGCCGCGCCGAGCAGCTGCGGCGCACACCGGATGCTGTACGGCTCCTGCAACGGGCGCTTGCCCGACGGGACCAGCCCGTCGCTGACCCGCCGCATCCGCACGCCCACGTCGATCGCGCCCGGATGGCCGTACGCGCGCAGCAGCCGGGCGTCGAGGAACTGCGGATCGGCACCGAGCAGGTCGGCCAGCAGGCAGGTGAGCACCTGCACCGCCCGGTGCGCTGCCCGCACGGCGGACAACGCCAACGCCGTCGCCGCAGTGGTCAGCGAGGTGCCGTTGACCAGGGCGAGCGCGTCCCGACCGTCCAGCGGCAACGGCTCCAGACCCGCCCGTCGCAACGCCTGCGCCGCCGGCAGGCGTACCCCGTCGAGGTAGGCGTGGCCGCGACCGCGCAGCGCCTGGGCCACCGCCCCCAACGGGATCAGGTCACCACTCGCGCCGACCGAACCCCACCGCGGCACCGCCGGCACGAAGGTGGTGCCGAGCATCGCCGCCAACGCGTCGACCACGTGCGGGGACACCCCCGACGCGCCCTGGGCCAGCGACCAGGCCCGCACCAGCACCGTCGCCCGGACGATCGCGGGAGCGAGGTCGGGGCCGTGGCCCGCGCCGAGGTGGGCGAGGGTGTTGTCGGCCTGGTCGCGCAGGTCGGCCCGGCCGGCGTACCCGACGAGGGCGCCGAAACCGGTGGTGCTGCCGTACACCGCGCGGTCCTCACCGAGCACCTCGGACAGGAAGATGCGGGTGTGCGTGACCCGGTCGCGGACCTGCGGCCCGACCACGACCCGGACCGGGTCCCGGGCGGCGCTCAGGTCGGCGATCCGCAGCGGGGCCGCGAGATCTACCTCTGTCGTCATGCGACGGGACCCTAGAGACGAAATCTCAGAACGCTTTGAAATCGGGCCGATACGGTGCGCCGCATGACGCTCGACTACCTGATCATCGGAGCCGGGCCGGCCGGGCTCCAGCTCGCCGCCCTGCTGGAGCGCGACGGCCGTGACCACCTGGTGCTGGAGGCCGGGCCGACGCCGGGGGCGTTCTTCGCCCGTTATCCCCGGCACCGGCAGCTGATCTCGATCAACAAGGTCTGGACCGGTTCCGACGATCCGGAGTTCAACCTGCGCTCCGACTGGAACTCGCTGCTCACCGACGACCCGGCGCTGCTGTTCCGCAACTTCAGCCGGCGCTACTTCCCCGACGCCGACGACATGGTGCGCTACCTGGCCGCCTTCGCGCAGGGGCTGCGGGTCCGGTACGACACCCGGGTCACCCGGATCGCCCGCGACGGCGACCTGTTCACCGTTCAGACCGACGCCGACACCCTGACCGCCCGCCGGGTCGTCGTCGCCACCGGCGTCTCCCAGCTGTACGTCCCGCCGATCGACGGCGTCGACCTCGCCGAACGCTACGACACCGTCAGCGTCGACCCGGACGACTTCACCAACCAACGGGTCCTGATCATCGGCAAGGGCAACTCGGCCTTCGAGACCGCCGACGCCCTGGTCGAGACCGCCGCCGTCATCCACGTCGCCGGCCCGCACTCGATCCGGCTGGCCTGGCAGACGCACTACGTCGGGCACCTACGCGCGGTTAACAACAACTTCCTCGACACCTACCAGCTCAAGTCGCAGAACGCGGTGCTCGACGGCACCGTCGAGCGGATCGCCCGCCGCGACGACGGCGGCTACCGCATCGACTTCCGGTACGCCCGCACCCGCGAGTCGATCCGGCAGCTCGACTACGACCGGGTCATCCTGTGCACCGGCTTCCGCTTCGACGCCAGCATCTTCGACCCGTCGGCGCGACCCCGGCTGGCCGTCAACGACCGCTTCCCCGAGCAGACCTCCGGCTTCGAGTCGGTGAACGTGCCCGGTCTGTACTTCGCCGGCACCCTCACCCAGCAGCGCGACTTCAAGCGCTCCACCAACGGCTTCATCCACGGCTTCCGGTACGGCGTACGCGCCCTGCACCGGATGCTCGCCGCCCGGCACCACGGCACGCCGTGGCCGGCCACCACCCTGGACGCCACCCCGGAAGCGATCACCGACGCGATCATCGCCCGGATCAACCGCACCTCCGCGCTGTGGCAGCAGTTCACCGTCCTCGGCGACGTCGTCGTCATCGCCGACGGCGTCGCGCGCTACCACGAGGAGGTGCCGGTGGCCCACCTGCACGACGGTGGCCTGGGGGCCGAGCCGTTCGCCGTGGTCACCACCCTGGAGTACGGCCCGGACCACGACCAGGTCGACCCGTTCGACATCACCGTCCCCCGGATCGCCGAGAACGACGCCGAACGCGCCCACGACGCCAGCTACCTGCACCCCGTCGTCCGGGTGCACCGGGGCGGGCAGCTCGTCGCCACCCACCATCTCGCCGAGAACCTGGAGAACAACTGGGACCTGCCCGGCGTGCACCAGCAGCCCCTGGCGCTGTTCCTCAAGGGCGTCCTGTCCGATGCCGGCTGAGCACCACCACGACGGCCGTCGCGCGGCGCAGCACCAGCACGCCGACCACCGCGCGACTGAGCACCACCACGACGGCCGTCGCGCGGCGGAGCACCAGCACGCCGACCACCGCGCGGCTGAACACCACAACGACGACCGTCGCGCGGCGGAGCACCAGCACGCCGACCGCTGCGCGACGGGGCCCGGCCACCACGGCGGGCACGACCGGGCCGGTCGCGGGTCGGCGGACCGCGACCGGGCCGGTTCCGGCCCGGTCGCCGCCGGTGTCGAGCGGTGGCCGCAGCCCGTGCTGCGGTTGCTCACCACCGGTGGCGACCGGCCGGTCTTCGAAGACGGCGACCGGATCGTCGGCGCGGCCGAGCTGGCGGACCTGGTCCGGCGGACCGCCAGCGGGCTACGCGCCGCCGGCATCGGGCCGGGTCGGGCGGTGGCGCTGCGGATCGGGGTCACCCCGGAGGCGCTCGCCGGTGTCCTCGCCGCGTTCACCGTCGGCGCCCGGGTCTCCGGCATCCGGCCCGAGCTGACGCCGGCACAACTCGACCGGCTGCTCGCCAGCGACGACGCGCTGCTCGTCGACGACACCCGGCTCGCCGCGCTGGCGCGGACCCCCGACGACGGCAGCCCGCTGGTCGCCGCCGGCCGGCCCGCCGACATCGCCCGGATCACCTGGACCAGCGGCAGCACCGGCAACCCCAAGGGCTGCGCCCAGACGTACGCGGCGATGGGCGCGGCCTGGGCGGCCCACCCCGACCGGTGGCCGGCGGCGATCGCCGACCTCGCGCCCCGGCTGGGCCGCTACCTGGTCTTCGGTTCACTGAGCAGCCAGGTGATGCTGGAGTACGGCATCCTCACCCTCGCCGCCGGGGGCACCCTGGTCGCCGCCCGCCCGCCGGGCTTCCCCGGCATGATCACCCGGCACCGGGCCACCGCGAGCGTGATCACCGTCGGCAAGCTGCACCAGCTCGTCCGCGACCAGCGCACCGACCCGGTCGACCTGAGCAGCCTGCGGGCGCTCGTGGTGTCCGGTTCGCCGCTCACCGCGTCCCGGCTCGCCGAGGCGCTCGACGTGCTCGGGCCGGTGGTCTTCCACGGCTACGGGCAGACCGAGACCGGCATGATCGCGATGGTCACCCCGACCGAGCTGCTGGCCGACCCGGGCCGGCTCGCCTCGGTCGGGCGCGCGCCCGACGTGGTCGACCTGTCCATCCGCGACGCCACCGGCCGACCGGCCGCCGAGGGTGAACTCTTCGTCCGAACCCCGGCGCAGGCCAGCGCCTACTGGGCGGACCCGGCCGAGACCGCCGAGGTGTTCACCGACGGGTGGGTGCGCACCCGCGACCTGGCCCGGTTGGACGCCGACGGCTACCTGCACCTGTCCGGCCGGGTCCGGGACGTCATCATCGTCAACGCCAACCTGGTGTACGCCGGCCCGATCGAACGGGTGCTCGCCGCCGACCCCGCCGTCGCCGAGGCGTACGTGGTCAGCCGTCCCGACGACGTCACCGGCGAGGCGGTGCACGCGTACGTGGTGCCGGCCACCGGGTGCCCGTTGGACGTCGGCCGGTTACGCGACCGGGTCGCGGCGACCCTGGGCGGAGCCGCCGTCCCGACGACGGTCGAGGTGATCGACCGGGTCCCGGTGGGGCCGAGTGGCAAGCCGGACAAGCGCGCCCTGGGCGTGGGCACCGGCTGAGCCGTCGACTACCGCTTCTGCGCGACGAGCAGATATTCGTGGGCCCGGTTGTTGACCAGCGGGTCTCCCCCGGTGACCGGGCGCGGATACAGGTGGATGCGTTCGTCGCCGAGGGTGAGGTGCCCCCCGAGCACCCGGCCGACGTCCCACGCCAACGGCACGAACCGGTCGGCGACCCGCCGGTTCTGCACCGCGACCACCGCGTACGCGCCCCGCTTGAGGACCCGGGCCAACGCGTGGAAGGCGTGGTCGAGGGCGGTCAGGTAGGCGGAGTAGTCGCGCAGCGCATAGAACTGACCGTCGACCGGGGAGTCGGTGTCGAGCGCGGTGCCGAAGTAGGGCAGGTCGGTGACGACGAAGTCGACGCTGCGGTCGGGCACCGGGGGCCGGCGGGCGTCACCGCAGATCATCACCTGCTGCGGGTACGCCCCCAACCGGCGCGACGCCTGCGCGGCCCGGTCCGGGGATATCTCCAGGCCGATGCCCCGCCGACCGGTGACCGAGGCCGCCACCAGGCTCGTCCCCCACCCGGCGAACGGGTCGAACACCAGGTCCCCGGGGTGGGTGAACTCGGTGATCAGCGGCGCGATCTGACTCACCCAGCCGCACTGCCCGGCGGCCTGCGGTGGCGCGTGCCGGGGATCGTCGCCGGTGAGCACCACCCAGCTGGCAACTCCCATCAGTTCTTCTCCCTGACTCGTACGAGCCCCGCGGCAGCACGGCCGTCCCCGGGGTCGGTTTCGGTGGGCGGTGGGGCCTCCTGCGCCGGTGCCGGCTGCGGTCGGAGCGCCTCCGGCGGCAGGTGGGGTTCGAGGCGCAACACGCCGACGGCGGCGACCACCACACCCACCGCCAGCACCAGCCACATGCCGGTCGGCGACAGCGACAGCAAACCGGTCAGCACCGCCGGCGCCAACGCGCCCGGCACCGCCCAGGACAGCTGGTAGACGGCCAGGTGCCGACCCCGGGTCTGCGCGGGGGCGGCGTTGACCACCAACGCCGACGCGGTCGCCCCGTGCAGGAGTTCCCCGACGGTGAACAGCCCGGTCGCGGCGAAGACGCCCGCCAGCAGGACCGCACCTCCGGCCGTCGCCCCGAGCACCGCGAACGACACGAACGACAACCCGAAGATGCCGGCGCCGGCCGCCACGGCCCGGGACCGGCGGAACCGGGTCAGCGCCCGGGTGACGGGGATCTGCGCCACCGCGATGCCGATGGTGTTCACCGCGTAGAGCGCGCCGACGAGCGAGGCCGGCTGCCCCAGGTGCAGGGTCACGTAGACGGGCAGGCTCACCGACAACACCATGTAACCGAACGCGGTCGGCACGTTGAGCAGGGTGAGGGCGAGGAACGGCCGGTTACGGGCCACCAGCCGGTAACCCCGGCGGGCCGCCGCGGCCGGGGCGGTGGCATCGGGTCGACCGCCCTGGACGGGGATCGCGCGGATCAGCCCGGCCGCGACGGTGAAGGCCACCGCGGCGGTCAGCACGATCACGGTGAACGCCCGGTCGGCCCGGACGGTGAGGGCGGCCCCCGCGAGCAGGCCACCCGCGCCGAGGCCGGCGTTGCGCAGGCTGCGTTGCGCGGCGATGAGTTTGTCCCGGGCGCTACCCGTGGCGATCTCGGCGACCAGCGAATGCACCGACGGGGAGAACGACACGTCGCCGAACGCCACCACCAGCACGGCCAGGAACAGCGGCACCGCCGAGTCGACCAGTGGGTAACAGGCGAAGGCGGCGGCCCGCAGCAGGTAACCGCCCACCACGACGGCCCGCGCGCCGAACCGGTCGACGAGCACCCCGGTCAGCGGATTGGCGATCAGGCCGAGCACCGCCGCCGCGCTGACGATCGCGCCGACCCGCCCCACGGACAGGCCGGTGCTGTGCTGGAAGTAGATCAGCGACAGCGGCAGGTACATGCCGCTGCCGGTGGCGTCGATCACCATCGCGGCCATGTACCGGGCCTGGACACCCCGGGTCGTCACGACGGCTCCCCGATCTGGATCTGCGCGGCGACCCGGTCGCCGAGCCGGCGCAGCCGCGCCTCACACTCGACCCGGGTCGGGGCGACGGCGATGGCGGCGGTCAGGAAGTCGGCCGACCCGGCGGCCGGTGGGATCACCTGCCCGGGTCGCGCCCAGCACCAGAACCGGCGCACCCAGGGCTCCGTCGGCGGGGTGGGCACCGTGCGGACCAGCCCGGGACGCTTCATCATCAGCACCTGACCGGACATGCTGCGCGGACGCGGCCGGGCGCCGCCAGCGAGCCGGTCGACGGCGGGGACGGGCAACCCGAGGTGGGTACGCAGCTCCGCCTCCGCCAGGTTGACGCCGAACATCACCTCGAACACCTCGCGGATCTTCGCCCCGCCGCTGCGGCAGGCGATCTCGCAGAGCACCAACCGGTCGTCGGGGGTGTGGAACACCTCGGCGTGGAAGGCGTGGTCGGTGAGCCCACCGGGGCGGCGGGTGAGGGCGGCCAGCACCCGGTCGACCAGATCGAGCAGCCGCCCGGTGAGCGGGTCGTCCGGGTCGAGCGTCACGTCGACGCGCGGGCCCGGGTCGCTGCCGAACGAGGCGAGGTCGTACTGGTACTGCGAGGGCCAGGCCACGGCGGTCCGACCGGCCCGGACGAACCCGTCGACGTGGCACATCCTCCCGGGCACGAACCGCTCGACGATGATGTCGTCGCGGCTGCCGCCCCGGTACAGCTCGTCCAGGTGGGTCCGCAGCTGCCCGGGTGACCGGACGATACGCAACCCGATGGAGTTGTAGCCGGCCCGGTGCTTCAACACGACCGGGTACCCGTGCTCGGCGGCGAAGTCCGACACCTGCGCCGCCGTGGCCGCCAGGGCGTACGGGGCCACCTCGATGCCGGCCGCCGCCGCCTGCTGCTTCATCAGCAGCTTGTCGCGGAACGGCCGGATGTCCGCCGGTCGGGGACCGGGCAACCCCCAGCGCACCCGCAGGTCGGCGGCGAGTTCCAGGTCCGCCTCGTGCAGGGCGACGACGTGCCGGGGCCGGTAGCGCTCGGCCAGCGCGGTGGCCCGGTCCGCCACGTCCCGGTCGTAGTGGTCGAGCACCTCGAGGTGGGCCAGGCCCAGGGTGTCGGTGGGGACCTGCTCACCGAAGGACTCGATCTTGTCGCGGGCGGCGAGCACCACCACCGGCTGGTCGTGGTCGGCGAGCCAGTCCCGGTACGGGAACGGCTCCAACGGATTGCGGTGCAGGATCAGCACGCTCATGTCAGGCCACCGCCCCGGACACCTGAGCCACCTCGGCGACCCGGGCTAGGTGTTCCCCGCCCCGGTCGTCGACGATCCGGATCCGGATGAACTCGTCGATGACCTGGGCACCCCGGGCGGCGGCGGCGGTCGCGGTGGGCCCGGTGACGGCGACCAGCCCGAGCCGGTCCCAGTTGTCCCGCAGGGGACGTACCTCGTCGCCGGGGCGGGCGCTGATCCGTACCGCCAGGACGTCGGGTTGGCGCAGCGCCTCCTCGACCCCCTCGACGGAGAGCACCCGGCCGGGTGGACCGACGATGGCCCGTACGCAGCCGCCACCCCGGGGTGCGGGGCTGTCCGGCAACGCATCGACCAGGCGGAACGGCCACCCGACGGCGAGCCGGTCCAGGTCGATGCCGTAGACCGCCCGCACCAGCTCCGGGATCGCGTCCCCGCCGTAGCGGTGGTGGCCCTCGATGATGCGGGCCCGGGTGCCACTGAGGCGGACCTCGGTGTGGCAGGGCCCGTCGGTGAACCCCAGGTGGTCGAGGAACGTGCCGACGCACTCGCCGACCCGGTCCCAGGCGTCCTCGGTGAGCCGGGCCGGCACGGCGTGGCCGAGTTCGGCGAAGTGAGCCGGGTCGGTCATCTTCTCGGTGACGGTGACGACCACGTGCCGGCCGGCGAAGCTGAACGTCTCGACGCTGAACTCCCGACCGTGGACGTACTCCTCCATCAGGAAGTCGTCGAGCACCAGCAGGGTCGACACCCGGTCGGTGCGGGTCCCCCGCAGCCGGCACACCTGCTCCCACACGGCCTCGTGCCCGGACGGGTCGTCGACCCGGAACACCCCGATGCTTGCGGTGGCGGCGGTCGGTTTCACCACGAACGGGTATCCGTGGCGTGCGCCGAAGGCGCCCAGGTCGTCGAAGTCGTGCAGCGGTGTCGCCGCGACCGCGTCGGCGTCGCGGCGGACCAGGTGGCGGCGCATGGCCAGCTTGTCGCGGAACCGGCGGGACACCGGGTAGGTGGTGCCGTCCAGGCCGAGCAGGTCACGGGCGCGGGCCGCGATGTCCAGGCCCGGCTCGGTCAGCGAGACCACCTGGTCGATGCGCCACTGCTGGTGCAGCCGGGTCACCACCGGCGCGGTCAGGGTCCAGTCGGTGTAGTCGAGCACCTCGGCGACGTCGGCCAGCCGCCGCTGCCGATCGGTGATCTTGGTGGGGTGCTGGAGCAGGAGCACCCGCAGACCGAGTTCCTTCGCCGCGACGAGGGTGTCGTCGACGCCACCGACGAGAAGCAGTGTCCTCACGGGAGTTCCTCTCCAATCCTCGGGCGTCTCACGGACGCTCCGACCACATGCTCAGGTAGCGCTCCCCGGTGTCGGGGAGGATGACCACGATCCGTTTGTCGACGCTGTCGCGTCGCCGGGCCACCCGCAGCGCGACGTGCGTCGCCGCCCCCGAGGACACCCCGGCGAGCACCCCCACCCGCCGGGCCAGCCAGCTGCTCGTCTCGGCCGCCTCGTCGTCGGTGACGGTCACCACCTCGTCGATCAGGCTCAGATCGGTGGTGGGGGCGACGAACCCACCGTTGAAACCGGGAATGGCGTGGGTGCCCGGCGTACCCCCGGACAACAGCGGCGAGCCCGCCGGCTCGACCGCGACCGCCCGCAGCGCGGGGTTGCGCTCCTTGAGATACCCGGCGGTGCCGCTGAGCGTGCCGCCGGTGCCGACCCCGCAGACCAGGACGTCGACCCGGCCGCCGGTGTCGGCCCAGATCTCCGGGCCGGTGGTCTCCCGGTGGGCCCGGGGGTTGTCGTCGTTGTCGTGCTGCCGGACGAACCACGCGCCCGGCGTCATCGCGCAGATCTCCTCGGCCTTGTCCACGGCCCCCTGGTAGCGCGCCTCGCGCGGGGTCAGCACCACGTCGGCACCGAAGCGCCGCAGCAGGCCGATCCGCTCCGGGGTGGCGTTGTCCGGCAATACGATGATGCAGTGGTGCCCGCGCGCCGCGCACAGGGCGGCCAACGCGATGCCGGTGTTGCCCGACGTCGCCTCCACCACGACACCGCCGGGGCGCAGCCGGCCGTCGGCCTCCGCCGCGCGGAGCATGTAGAGCGCCGCGCGGTCCTTGACGCTCGCGGCCGGGTTGGCGCACTCCAGCTTGGCCAGCACTTCGACGCCGGGTGCCCCGTGCGCGACGGGCAACCGCAGCAGCGGTGTGTTGCCGACGAGGTCGTCGATGCCGTCGGCGATGCTGGGTAGCGGTCTCGGTGCGAGGGTACGGTTCGGCTGCGCCATGGCGGTCTCCACCTCCTCCAGGGGCCGGGGCGTCAGTAGTTCGGCACCTTGCGCAGCAGGTGCTGCCGTTCGACGATCTCCGGTTGGTAGACCTGCGCCTGCCAGCGCTGCTCCTCCACCGGCTCCAGGGCGATGGACACCACGTTCGGGCTGCACCCGAACGCGGTGGTGACCGCCTCGGTCAACTCGTCGACCAGTTGCTGCTCGGTGTCCCGGTGCAGGTCGACCGGAAAGAACTTGATGTTGATGTGCGGCATCGGATCCTCCTGGGATCGCGGACGTCGGTGGGGTACGGACGTCGGTGGGTGCGGATGTCAGTGGGGTTTGCGGATGTCAGTGGGGTGCAGTTGTCAGTGGGATGCGGGGCGCAGCGGGGTCGCGGCGGCCACCGCGGTGGCGAGGCGGGTGACGACCTGTCCGGCGGGTTCCGGCCGGGCCAGGCGGTAACCCACCCCGGCCCAGAGCGCCATCTCCTCGACGTCACCGCGTGCCGCCGCCGCTGCCCGCAGCGGCCTGGTCAGGTGGTGCACCTGCGGGTACCCGGCCGGTGCCGACGCGTCGAAGGCGTCGACGAACCGGTTGCGCAGGCCCCGGGCCGGGCGGCCGGAGAACGCCCGGGTGACGACCGTGCCGGGTCGCCCGGGATCGGTGAGCGCGGCCCGGTGCACCGGGTGGGTGCCGGCCTGCGGGGTCAGCAGCAGCGCGGTGCCGACCTGCACCGCCGACGCGCCGGCCGCGACCACCGCGTCGACCTCCGCCGGTCCGGTGATGCCCCCGGCGGCGATCAGCGGCACCGCGACGACCCGTCGTACCGCCCTGACCAGCTCGGCCGTGCCCGGCTGCGGGTCGGTGCGGACGTCGGGGGTGAAGCTCGCCCGGTGACCGCCGGCCCCGGCGCCCTGCACGCAGAGGGCGTCGGCGCCCACCGCGACGGCCGACTGCGCCTCCGCCACGTCGGTGACGGTGACCACCACCTGCGACCCGGTGGCGTGCAGCCGGTCCACGACCGCCCGGGGCGGGCAGCCGAAGGTGAAGCTGACCACCGGTGCCCGCGCGGCGAGCAGCACCTCGATCTTCTCCGCGAAGTGGTCGGTGTCCCGCCCGGGCGGGTCGGGCAGGGTCACCCCCCGGCGGGCGGCCAGCGGCAGCAGCGCCTGCCGGTAGCGGACGACGGCGGCCAGGTCCACCGGCCGGGACTCCGGCACGAACACGTTGACGCCGAACGGGCCGGCGGTGGCCCGACGGACCCGGTCGATGTCGGCGGCCAGGTCCGCCGGGCGCTGGTAGCCGGCGGCCAGGAAACCGAGGCCCCCGGCGTCACTGACCGCCGCGACGAGGGCGGGCGTGCTGACGCCTCCCGCCATCGGCGCACCGACCACCGGACGCGCCAGCGGACCCGGCCGGCTCACGGCCGCCGACCCTCGGCCGGTGCCGCCGCCCGCATCCCGAACGTGCGGTGCCGGTGCAGGGCCCGGTCCACCAGCAGGTCGGCGGCGCCGACGTAGCGGGCCGGGTCGAGCAGGGTGGCGACCTCACCCGGATCCAGGACCGCGGTGACCCGGGGATCGGCCGTGACCAGGTCACGCAACGGCTGCCCGGTCTCGATGGCCCGGCCGGTCAGCGCGGTCAGCAACTCCTTCGCCTCGACCCGGCCCAGCAGCGGGGCCAGCCGGACGGCCAACCGTTCCGAGGCCATGAACTCCCCGGCGAGGTCGAGGTTGGCGCGCATCCGGTCGGGGAACACCGTCAGCCCGGCGGCCAGTTCGGCCGCCGCGTCGGCGGCACCCCCGGTCAGCCGCAACGCCTCCCGCAACGGTTGCCACTCCGCGTGCCAGGCGCCACCGGGGCGTTCGTCCTCGGCGACGAGGCAGTGCGCGACGGTGGCGGCGAGCTGCGGCAACTGTGCCGCCGCCGCCCGGATCCGGGTCGCCAGCACCGGGTTGCGCTTGTGCGGCATCGCGGAGGACACCCCGCGCCCCGGGCGGGTCGGCTCCGCCACTTCCCCGATCTCGGTACGCGTCATGACCTGCACGTCCGCCGCCATCGCACCGAGCACGCCGGTGGTGAGACCCAACGCGCCCACGACGGCGTGCAGGGGCGTCCGCACGGTGTGCCAGGGTGCGTGCGGCTCGGCCAGGGACAGTTCCGCGGCGAAGGCGTGGATCAGTTTCTCGGCGTAGGCGTCGTCGGTGTCCCCGGCCAGCCGGGCGAACTCCAGGTAACCGCCGAGGGTGCCGGCGGCCCCGCCGAGCTGCACCGGCAACCCCTCGGCCAGCAGGGCGTGGATCGCCTGCCGGGCGTCGAGGACACCGGAGAGCCAGGTCGCCGCCTTCAGGCCGAACGTGGTCGGCACGGCGTGCTGGGTCAGGGTCCGGCCCGCCATCGCGGTGCCCCGGTGCCGGTCCGCGAGGCCGGCCAGGGCATCGGCGGTGGCCGCCAGGTCCGCGTCGACGACCCGCAGCGCCCGTTCCGCCACCAGGATCAGGGCGGTGTCCAGGATGTCCTGGCTGGTGGAGCCGCGGTGCACGTACTCCGCGGCGGCCGGGTCCAGCGCAGTGACCAGGTCGGTGAGCGCGGCGACCACCGCGACCACCGGGTTCGCCGTCTCGGTCGCCCGACGGGCGACGGTGTCCAAGTCGATCCGCCGCGCGTCGGCGACGGCGGTGATGGTGTCCGCGTGTTCCGTCGGCACCACCCCCAGCCGGGCCTGGGCCCGCACCAACGCGGCCTCGGCGTCGAGCATCGCCTGGAGCACCGCCCGGTCCCGCACGGCGTGCTCGATGGCCCGGTCGGCGCTGCTGGGACTGAGCAACCCGTGGTCGAAGCCTTCGGTCATGTCGTCACCGCTCCCGTCGTGGTGGTCGCCCGCACGGTGAGGGCGAGCACCGACAGGCTGATCGCGTCCGCGTCGCCGAGCATCACCGAGTTGACGCCCGGCCGTGCCCCCGCCGCGGTCGCCCAGTGTGCGCCCTCGGTGGGCACCCCGAAGACGAACCGGCGGGCGTGTCGTTCGCCGGCCGCCGTCACCGGGTGGAACGGCCGGCCGGTGACGGCCAGCCCACCGGTGACGTGCGGCTGCGCCTCCTGGTCGGACACCACGTGCGGGGTGCAGGAGCGGTGCGCGAGCATCCACCCCAGCAACGGATCGGCGGTACGACGCAGGTCGACCTCCGGCAGCCGCGCCTCGATCATCGCGGTCACCACGTCCCGGGTCCCCGGCGTGCGGGGGGACTCGACGAGGAACCCGCCCTGCTCGGGGCAGGGTGACACCCGCATCCCGGCCCCGACGACCCGCAACACCCCGGCGCGGATGAGCGCGGCCAACTGCTCGACCCGGTGGGCCGGCGGTCCGATGCTGAGGAAGGCGTTCATCGGGGTGTACCAGTCGTCCAGGTGGTGCCGGTGCGAGCTGCCCCGCAGGCCACCGTGGTCGACGGCGAGGCGTACCTCGTTACGCAGGTCGCGCAGGACGTCCATGGCGGCCTTCAGCGGGCCGCTGACGTTGCCCTCCTGTGCCGTGTCGGCGTCCTCCTGCAGGTAACGCAGCATCCATTCCTGCAACGCCGCCGGGTCGGCGAAGGTCTCGTCGCGGGCCGGGTCCAGCACCGCGTCCCAGTCCCACCGTTCGGTGATCCCGTAACGCTCGCGGATCTGCTCCTCCTGCCCGTCGCCCCGGGGCACGGCGAGGTATTCGGCCTCGAACCGTCGGGCCTTGCCCCGGCAGCCGCGGCGGCGCAGCACGGCCACGTAGAAGACCGTCTCCACCTCCTTGGCGATCAGCGGCCACAGGTCGGTCATGAAGTCCAACGGCGTCGCGTCCGGGGCGGTACGCAGCCGCTCCACCAGCTCCACGGTGAGCACCCGCGGTTCGTGCCGCCCGTGCGCGCCCTTCTCGTTGCGCCCCCGCGCCCGGTACGGGATGCCCCGCCGGGACCCGGCCAGCAACTGCGGTTCCAACCCGGACGGCAGGTAGGTCAACTGGCCGTCGTCGCCCCGGACGTAGCGGCCGGCGCGGCCCTCGGTGAGCAGGGCCAGGTAGTCGAAGAAGCAGAGTCCCAGCCCACGCAGGAGGGTGGGTTCGCCGGGCCGCACCATCGACAGGTCCACGTCGGCCGGGTTGGCCGGCAGGATGTAGGTGAGTCCCCGCTCGACGGCGTACTCGGCCAGCTTCTGCTCCTGCACCGTCGGGGTGACCGGGAAGTGGCCCTGCGCCAGCACCACCGCGTCCAGGCCGGGGAGCCGGTCGCCGGTCTGCAACTGCACGCACTGCCGGCCGTCGGACTCGTCCCACACCGCGACGGCGACCGTGGCGTGGGCGTGGACGCTGACGTTCGCCGGTGCCGTGGCGACCACCCGGTGGTAGACCCAGCTGAGGTAGTGGCCGAACAACCGGCGGGTGGAGTAGGTGTCGGGTCCCACCCCGCGCAGTTCGTCGGCGACGTCGGACGGGAACTGGGCGAGGTCACCCATCAGCACCTGGAAGCGGGCCCACTCGTAGAGGCTGGGGCCCTCCCGCAGCTGGCCGGCCAGCTCCACGGTCGGGTCGGTGAACACGGTCACCTGGGAGGCCACGGTGTTCATCAGCAGCCGGTCGGACTGGTCGGCCCGCCACACCCGGCCCGCCCCCGGCGGGTACGGGTCGACGACGTCGATGCGTACCGGGCGGTCGGGGTCGGCCGCGGCGTTGGTGACCAGGCGCTCCAGCACGCACAGGCCACGCGGCCCCATGCCGACGACGCACACCGACAGCGGATCACTGGTAGACATCGACGTCCTCCTGGTAGCCGCCGCTGAGCAGCGCGCGCAACGGGGCGGCGGCCTTCAGCAGCATCTCGTCGAACTCCCCCTCCGGATCGGAGTCGAGGATGATGGCCCCGCCCGCACCGACCCGCATCCCGTCGCCGGACAGCACCGCGGTGCGGATCACGATGTTGAGGTCGGCCGTGCCGTTGCAGCTGAGGAAGCCCAGCGAGCCGGAGTAGATGCCCCGGGCGGTGGTCTCCAGCCCGTCGATGATCTCCAGCGTCCGCAGCTTGGGCGCCCCGGTCATCGAGCCGCCGGGGAAGCACGCCTCGACGCAGTCGACGGCGGTGGCCTCGGCCCGCAGGCGGCCCCGGATGGTCGAGACCAGCTGGTGCACGCTCGCGTACGACTCGGTCTGCATCAGCTTGGGGACGGTGACGCTGCCGACCTCGCACACCCGGCCGAGGTCGTTGCGGAGCAGGTCGACGATCATCAGGTTCTCGGCGCGGGTCTTGTCGCTGGTGGTCAGCTCGTCGCGCAGCGCCGCGTCGACCGTCGGGTCCGGGTCCCGGGGCGCGGTCCCCTTGATCGGCTTGGTCTCGACCACCCGGTCGGCGGTCAGCCGCAGGAAACGTTCCGGGGAGGAGCAGGCCACCTCGATGTCACCCAGCCTCAGGTAGGCCGAGTAGGGCGCGGGGTTGTAGCGGCGCATGGCCCGGTAGAAGGCGAACCCGTCGCGGGGACGCGGCAGGCGCAGCCCGTTGGTCAGGCAGATCTCGTAGCTCTCCCCGGCGACCAGTTCCCGCTTGCAGGCGGCGATGTCGGCCAGGTACTGCTCCCGGTCCCGCTCCAGCGACGCGACCAGCGAGGTGGTGTCGACCGGCGGCGGGGTGAGCGGGGTGACCGGTCCCGCCTCGGGGATCGCGGTGAGCTGCTCGGCGACGGTCTCGACCCAGTCCTGCGCCGCGTCGTCGCTGCCCTCGCTGCCGTCGGAGAGGGCCACCAGGTAGGTCTGCCGGTCCCGGTGGTCGACCGCGACGAACCGGTCGGCGAAGATCCAGTACGCGTCCGGGGTGTCGGCGCGGTGCGGCCCGGCAGCGCCGAGGTCACCCTTCAGCTCGTAACCGAAGTAGCCGACGTAGCCGCAGGTCAGGTCGGTGGGCAGGGCCGACGAGTCGAGGTGGATGCCGGCCAGCCGCTGCTGGAGGTAGGACAGGATGGTGCCGGGCACCCGGGTCGGGGCGCCGGCCGCCGTGGTGACCTCGACCGCGTCGGTGCCGACGTCGTAGCGGACCACCTCGGACAGCGGCCCGGAGGCGTCACCGAGGTAGGAGAAGCGGGACAGCCCCTCCTCGACCCGGGCGCTGTCCAGCCAGAAGGCGTGGGTGGCGTCCCGGAACAGCCGGGTGAACGCCTGCTCGGCGTCGGTCTCCCAGCCGAGGGTACGCACGTGCAGCCGGTGCGTCGGCGCGGCGATGGGCGGCGGGGCGGCCACCTGGATGCTCTCCCGGGCCTGGTGGGCCCGGGTCAGGTCACGGAAGTTGCCGAGCAGGGTCTGCCCGTACTCGGTGCAGATCGACTCGGGGTGGAACTGGAGCCCCCACATGGGCCGGCTGACGTGCCGCAGGCCCATGATCACGCCGTCCTCGGCCCAGGCGGTCGCCACCAGCTCCGGGGGCAGGTCCGACACGCACAGCGAGTGGTACCGCACGGCGGTGAACTGCTGCGGGATGCCGGCGAACAGGCCGTCCCCGTCGTGGGTGATCGACGCCAGGTGGCCGTGCCGCGGCACGGGCGCGGAGTGGACGGCCGCGCCGTGGCCGGAGGCGATGCCCTGGTGGCCGAGGCAGACCCCGAGCACCGGCACCGGGGAGTCCGCGATGACCTGGGCGGAGAAGCCGAAGTCCTTCTCCCGGTCGGGTCGACCGGGGCCGGGCGAGATCACCACGTTGTCGAAACGACGCAGGTCCAGGGTGGCCACGGCCGGATCGTCGTGGCGGATCACGGTGGGCTCGACGCCGTTGACGACGGCGATGAGCTGGAACAGGTTGTAGGTGTAGGAGTCGTAGTTGTCGACCAGCAGGGTGCGCACTGATGCCTCCTCCGCTCGGGTCACGAAGTTGTCGGGGACGGGTGTTCAGCGGTGCATCGCGGCGACGAGCGCGTCGACGACCGCGTCGGCCTGCTCGTTGTTGAGCCGCGGGTCGCACAGCGACCGGTAGTTGCGGCCGAGCTGGCTCTCGTCGGTCACGCTCGCGCCCACGCACTCGGTGACGTCGTCCGCGGCGATCTCCAGGTGCAGGCCCGCCGGCTCCAGGCCGTGACCGCGCAGCACCTCGACGAAGGTGGTCAGCTCGCCCACGATGGCGTCCAGGTGGCGGGTCTTCACCCCACCGGCGCCGCGGACGGTGTTGCCGTGCATGGCGTCGCTCATCCAGGCGACCGGGTGGCCGGCGTCGACCACCGCCCGCACCAGGGGCGGCAGGTGATCGGCGATCCGCTGCTGACCCATCCGGCTGATCAGGGTGAGCCGGCCGGGCCGGCGGTGCGGGTCGAGCAACGCGCAGATCCGCAGCACGTCGTCGACGGTGGCGCTGGGGCCGACCTTGACCGCGACCGGGTTGCCCAACCCGGCCAGGAAGTTCAGGTGCGCATCGTCCACCCCACGGGTGCGGTCACCCACCCAGGGCAGGTGCGTCGAGCGCAGGAACCACTCGCCGGTGACCTCGTCGAGGCGGGTCAGCGCCTGCTCGTACTCGAGGATGAGCACCTCGTGGCTGGTCCATACGCCGCCGCCGGCCCGCGCCAGCTCCGCCACCACCTGCCGGGCGGTGTAGTAGCAGGACAGCAGCCGGTACGGGTCGGGCTGGCGGGCCAGCGCGGTGCCCTCCGGTTCGTTGACCATCAGCCCGCGGAACACGGGCAGCAGCTGCCCGTCGACCGCTTCGAACGGCTCGGAGCGGGGCTTGGCGAACTGGCCGCCGAGCCGTCCCAGACCGATGGTCGGGCGGTGCAGCTCACGGGCCAGGCGCTCGCCGAGCGACGTGATGGCCCGGTGTTTGGCCCGTGCCGAGGCGGTGGCGGCCATGCCGAGTGGCTCGGCACAGTCGCCGGCCTGGAGCACGAACGCCTTCCCGGCGCTGGCGAGGGCCAGTTCCTCGCGCAGCCGCCTGATCTCCTCGACGCCGGTCAGCGCGGGCAGGCCGGACAGGTAGTCGGCGACAGCGTCGAGTTCGTCCCGGTCCGGCCAGGTCGGCTGCTGCGTGATGGGCAGCGTGCGCCAGCCGGCGGGGCTCCAACTGTCGGTGGTGGGCGCCTCGGGGCGCCGTACGAGAAGCTGTGGTGATGCCATGGAAGTCTCCCCCTGTATTCTTCGGGGCGGCCCGGTCACCGAAGAGGGTGCCGCGATCCGGTACGGACCGTATCGGCGGGGAAGACGATTGGCACAGGGCCATGTTTGCCATCTCGCTAGTACCACTGGGATTGGCACCTGACTATTTGGCTACATGGCCCTTTGGCACCGACGAAACGACTTATACGCTCTTCCTCAATGCGGTACGACTACCCGGATGGGCACGGCCGGTGAATTGCTCGACAACTGTCGTCAGGCGGTTGACGCCGGCCAGGATCTTCTCGGGTGGCGTGGCCGCGTAACCGAGGACCAGCCCCCGGCCGATCCCTTCCAGCTCGTCGCCGAACGACGACAGCGGATAGACCCGCAGGCGTGCCTCCCGGCCGAGCCGGGCCAGGCGTTGCTCGTCGGCGGTATCCGGCAGGCTGGCGACCAGGTGGGTGCCCCGCGGCGGGTTGTCGATCGTGACGAACCCGCCGAGCCTGCCGCGCAGCGCGCCGACGAGGATGTCGCCGCGTTCCCGATAGACGTCACGCATCCGCCTGACGTGCCGGGCGAGATGATTCGCCTCGATGAACTCGGCGAGCGCGGACTGGGTGAGGATGTTGAGCGAGTTGACGGTCGCCCGTTGCACCTCGGTGACGATGTCGACGAGATCCGGTGGCACCACCAGATAGGCCAGGCACAGGCCGGGAAACAGAACCTTGCTGAAGGTCCCGACGTAGATGACCCGTCCACGCTCGTCGGCCTGGTGCAGCGGTGGACCGGGATTCTCCGCCCAGAACTCACCGTCGTAGTCGTCCTCGATGATCCAGCCGTCGTTGTCACTGGCCCACGCCAACACCTCGGCCCGGCGGGCCGCGGACATCCGGACCGACAGGGGGAACTGGTTGTTGGGGGTCACCACCGCCATCCGGGCGTCCGGGTGGCGGGCCTGGCCCACCCCGATGCACATGCCCTCGGCGTCGACCGGCACCGGGCAGGTCTCGACGCCGGCGGAGTGCAGGGCACCCCGGATGGCCTGCAGGCCCGGGTCCTCGACCAGGGCCTTCTCCCCCGGTTCGAGCAGGGTCACGGCCATGACGTGCACGGCGATCTGGGCGCTCGGCTGGATGATCACCTGTTCCGGGGTGCACCGGACGCCGCGCATGAGCCCGAGCATGGCCGCGATGCCCTTGCGCAGCGGCCAGTAGCCGGCCGGGTCGCGGTGGGTGTAGAGGGCACTGGTCAGCTGATGCGACTTGCTGAACATGATCTGGCCCCAGACCTTCGACGGGAAGAGGTCCAGGGCGGGCATGCCGAGGGTGAACGGCCGGTCCGGGTAGCGCAGCTGGTCGTGCGCCGGGGTGAAGTAGGCCGATGCCTCGGCCATCCGGCGGGCGGCCCGGGTGATGCGCAGTGGCGTCCGGGCGGTCGGCCGGGGGAGCTTGGCCTCCATCTCCCGGACGCTCTGCCGGGTGGCCACCCGGGTGCCGGAGCCCACCCGGCCGTCGAGGTAGCCCTCGGCGAGCAACCGGTCGTACGCCACGAGCACGGTGTTGCGCGAGACGCCCAACTCCTTGGCCAGGGTACGGGTGGCCGGCAGCCGGGTGCCCGGGGTGAGTTGTCCCGCCTCGATGCTCCACCGCAACTGTTCGTACAACTGTTGGTAAAGCGGTGCCGATGAATGACGGTCGATGAGGAAACCGCTTCCCGGCAGCGCGGGCGACTCACGTGGCATGCATTTGTCCCTTGCCCGATCGGGCGGGGCGGCATGGCACGTTCCGGCCCGCGCTGACGATCCATCTCCCGACCGGACCGGCTCAAGAAACGGAAATTACCATACCTACAACTTAGCTACTGGCGAGAGCGCGGCGGACCCCGCCGGCAGGACGATTCCTGACACCAGTCTGTCCAAATGGGCCGCGCTGTCCACGATGTACGGAAAGACGGTGCTCGTGTCGGCGAGTCGGCCCTCCGTGCGGGTGGGCAGGGTCACCGGCATCGCCACGTCCAGGAGGGACCGCCCGGCCGGACGGGGGGTGGTGAGATCGACGACGCCCCCCGCCGCCAGCCGGCGGTAGCTGGCGAGTTGACCGGTGAGACTGCCGAGCCCACCCGCCCCGGTCGACGGCCGACGGTCCGGCTGCCGGACGGCGGAGTCCAGGGCGAACCCGGTCAGCGCCACCACCAGGGTGGACCGCTCCGGATCCAGGTAGGCGATCTTGCAGACGTCGTCCTGGTCGGTGCAGATGTCCGGCCGGGCACTGGCCTTGGCCGGCTCGGTCAGGTCGACGGTGAGCACCCGGTAGCGTGGCCGGGCGCCGGTCAACCGCTCGTGGCACTGCAACACCGCCGCACCCGTCGCATCGGTCAGCACCACGTCCGGATCACCCAACAGGTCCGCCGACCACGGGGTCGTCGTCTGGATCGGGGTGGAGATGACCACCGCGCCGACGATCAGCCCGGCGATCAGGGCGACGAGCCCCTCCGCGCTGCCCATCGTCAGGATGGCCAGCCGGGTCTGCGTGCCGTCGCCGGACTCACCGATCCGCCCGGCCAGCGTCGCCGACTGGCGCAGCAGGTCACCGTAGGTGAGCGACGACTCGGTCTGGTTGGGCAGCTGGAACCGTACCGCCTGACCGGTCGCCCACCACCCGTCGGAGAGCAGTTCCTCAAGCCAGCGCATGATCCCTCGTTCCGGTCGACACGACGCCCTTGGACTGCAACAGGAACAGCGACAGGTTGCCCTCGTGCGGGATGCCGGGCGTGCTGTCCCAGGGCAGGGTCAGCCCGCACGTCACCTTGCGGACACTCGGGTCGGCCACCGCCGCGGCCCGCAGGTCGACGTCGTCGGTCACCAGGTTGAGCACCAGCGCGTCACCCAGGGCGGCGACGCCGTCCGCGCGCCGCCACGGGGCCACCACGACGAACGGGAACGGCAGCTCGACACCCACCGCCGGATGCCGCGGGTCGTCCGTGGACAGCACGGTGGGCAGCGGCCGGTGCGACCCGTCCGGCAGTCGCACCAGCGGGTCGGCACCCGCCGCCGTGTGCACGGTCGCCCCGGTCGTGAGCCCGGCGAGCTGCCGGCGCAGGCCCTCGGCGCGGGTGGCGTCGACCACGGGCAGGGTGGCGTCGGACGCCGTCACCTCCGGGCTGGCCAGCGCGTCGAAACGGGCGGCGAGGGCGTCGGCGACCTGCCGGGGATCACCGGTGGTCAACATCAGGGAGATGTTGTTGCACCGGGTCCCCCCGTCGTAGGCCGCGCTGACGGTGAGATGGTCGAGCACCTCGGCGGTCACCGGCCGGTCCAGCAGCACCCGGCTGCGGCCGGGCCCCCGGGTGGTGACCGTCGCGCTGTCGGCCCACCGCCGGACGGCGTCGCCGCCGCCGTAGACGATGCCCCGGTCGGCGGCTTCGAGGAGGTACTCCCCCACCGCCCGCTCGCCCGGCAGGAAGGAGATCCGGTGTTCCGCCAGGCCGGCGGCGAGCAGGGCCAGGGTCAACCGCCGGGCGGTGAAGGGTTCCCGGGTGCCGGGGCGCACCAGCACGCTGTAGCCCAGCGCCAGCGCGTGCAGCCACGAGTCGTTGGGCGCCGGGTGGTTGCTGGCCATCACGGCCGCGAAGAGCCGCCCGGCGGGCACCCAGGCCGTCTCGTAACCGTCGCCCAACCGGGACGCCGGCAGCTCCGCCCGGGTGGTGGCGGGCAGGTGGGTGAGGCTGCGCACGATGTCGGCCACGGCGTGCCGGACGGTGACCCGGGGCAGGCCGGCGGCGAGCGCGACCCGCCGCTCGTACTCCTCTGGGGTCTCCCCGTCTAGGTCGGCCGTGGCGAACAGCTCGGCGGCCCGCAGCAGCAGGTCGTGCCCGACCGGGGTGCCGTCGGCCGTCCGCCGGGCCCGGGTCACCGCCCCGACGGCCATCAGTCTCGGCACCATGCCCACCTCGCCCAGCAGGTCGCCCCGGACGTCGGCGAGCGGGGCCCGGTCGAGGCTGCGCACCGGCCGACCGCAGACGATCGGCTCCACCACGATGCCGGCCACTCAGTACACCCCCTCGATGACCCGGACGTCGCCGACCTCGGCCACGGTGCCGACCTCGGCCAGGCCGTCGACCGTGGCGTCACCGGCCGGCTCCACCCGCACGGCGGTGTCCCGCTCGATGACGTTGGGCAGGAACATCTCATCGCTGACCAGACTCAGCCGGACCCGGCCCCGCTGACCGTAGTCCACCACCGCGCCGTGCTCGTCGACCACGTCGATCCACACCGCCTCGGCGTACGGCTCGAACACGCACAGGTGCCGGTCGTCGGGACGCCGGGGCCGTTGCGGCGCCACCCCCATCAGGGTGTTGCCGTAGATCCCCACGATCGTGGTGTCGGGGAAGAAGACCTCCTCGACCTGGCGCAGGCTCTCCGGGCTGAACGAGGTGCCGGCCCAGATGATCGTCTCGACACTCCGCTCGACGGCGGCGTGCAGCTCCGGGTCCGCGCAGATCGCCTCGATCAGCGGGGGCGTGGTGCTGAGCACCTTGACCGGTTGCGACCGCAGCACCTCGGCGGCCTGGTCCAGCAGGTGCCGCACGTACCGCTTGACCATGTCGGTCTCGCCCGCAGCCACCAGCTTCTTGACCCAGCGCGGGTCGAAGTCGACGGTGTGGAACATGCCGTTGCCGAGGGCGGCGTAGCGGGCGCAGTCGTAGGCGAACACGTGCGGCCCGCTCGGGCCCAGGTGCAGCCAGTGCGCCGGATCGGCGATGTGGTGCGCCCGCAGCCGTTGCATCGCCCAGGACAGCAGCCGACGCCGGTAGTCCCGGTCGACGATGCGCTTGGGCGCCCCGCTGGTGCCGCCCGACTCGTACACCCGGAAGCCGGTGCCGGTCAGGCCGCGGGGGATCAGATCACCGACCGGCACGTGCCGCAACTGTTCGGTGAGGTCCGGAAACCGCACCAGGTCGGCCGCGCCGTCGATGTCGCGCAGCGGATCGAAGTCGAGCAGTCCGCGTTGACGCAGCCAGAACGCCGACCCGGTCTGCGGGTCGAAGTGCCAGTGCAGCAGCCGTCGGACCCGTTCGTCGAAGGTCTCGGCGCGGTCCTGCGCCAGCGCCGTGGTCATCGTGTCCATCTTCGCTCCTCGCCGATCGTCTGGGGAATCGCCCGGCACCGCCTCAGCGCGCGGCGGCGGCCGGCTCCGGGTAGGACATCGACAGCCCGATCTCGCGGGTGGCCTCCAGTTCCTGCGTCACCTCGGCCAGCTTCTCGCCGATCCGCTGCACGGAGTCCACGCCCAGCGGGAGCCGGAACGGCGGGTGCGGGTTGCGGCCGAGGTCGATGATGGCCGCCGCCGCCCGCTGCGGGTCCCCGGCCTGCGCGTGGTTGTGCCCGACCGACCAGCTGCGGATCCGCCCGGCGGTCTCGGCGTACTCCGGGAACTCCCGGCCGGCGAAGCGCAGCGACGAGGGGTCGAGGAAGTCGGTGCGGAACAGGCCGGGCTCGACCAGGCACACCTGGACCCCGACCGGTTCCAGCTCCACCCGCAGCGCCTCGCTGAGCCCCTCCACCGCGAACTTCGTCGCGGCGTAGACGCCCCAGCCCATCTTCGCGCTGAAGCCGAGCACTGAGCTGATGTTGACGATCCGGCCCCGGCGCTGACGGCGCAGCACGGGCAGCACGCTGCGGGTGACATTGAGCAGGCCGAAGACGTTGGCGTCGAACACCGCCCGGACCTCGGCGTCGGTGGCTTCCTCCACGGCCCCGAGCAGGCCCCGGCCGGCATTGTTGACCAGCACGTCGATGCCGCCGAAACTCTCCACCGCGGCGAGCACGGCCCGGTCGGCCTGGGACTGGTCGGTGACGTCGAGCGGGACCACGAGCAGCCGGTCGGGGTAGGGCAGGTCGGCCAGGCTGCTGGTGTTGCGTGCCGTGGCGACGACCTGCTCGCCCTGCTCCAGCAGCTGGCGGACGATCTCCAGGCCGAAGCCCCGGGAGGCGCCGGTGACGAACCAGACGGACATGCTGCTTCCCTCCTGTGGTACGGGCCGACACGTCGTCGGCCGGGGTGCGGTCAGATGGTGTGGGCGGCCTTGCGCGCGTCGTCCCGGGCCTGTTCGAGATCGGCGGCCAGGGACCGGCTGAAGTCGGTCGGGCGCAGCGCGATCTCGGTCACGGGGTCGACGCCGATGACCTGGAGCCAGTAGTTGAGGTACGAGGACTGGAAGTCGACGCCGAACTCCGGTGGACACCCGGGGGTGTAGACGCCACTGGTGTAGACGACACACGCCCGACGGCCGGTGAGCAGACCCTGGTAGCCGTGGCGCGGGTCGAGGCGGAACGTCAGTCCCGGCTGGGTGACGACATCAATGAAGTGCTTGAGCAGGTACGGGATTCCGAAGTTCCACATCGGCACGGAAAACAGATAGTGGTCAGCGTCGGTAAAGCGTCGGACGAGGTCGCGGGTCTGTTGCCACAACGCCGCCTCGTCGCCGGATCCGGCGGCACCGGAGATGGCGTTCTTCTTCGCGGCCACCGCGACGGCACCCACCGGGGGCAACGTGATCGAGGAAAGGTCGAGCACGTCGAGCTCCGCCCGGGGGTAACGCTCGCGGAATGCGTCGACAAACGCCTGGGCGACGGCCGTCGAACGGCTGGCCGGGCCGGTCGGTGAGGCGCTGACATGCAGAAGTCTGGTCACCGCCCCGACCTCCGCGGCTCGGCACCGGACAGCGCCGCCCCGGGTCGGTCGCAATGACTGCCGAGGGCTGACAAACGCGCCATGACTCCACTCTCTGTGTCGAGGGAAGAACGGAACGTCAGGAAGGCTAACCCAGCGTTAGCAGGGCAGCCAGAGCCATTCTTTGATCCGAGAGGGTGCCACTGGACGACCCCCTGCCCAGCACTCATTTCGGCGCGTGACGTTAAGGTGACTCAGGGTAGCGAGCATTGGCCCCGAAAATCGGGCCATAGACGACAATCACCGAACAGCTCTTCTGGAATGCACGATTTCAGGTTAACGAAGCGGTGTCGGTAAGCCGACCTGCCAGTTACCCGGTCGACTCGCCGCATTCTTCCGGCGACGGGACGCCCGGCGGCGACTAACCGGCACACACCTGGGGGGCGATCGCGTTTCCCACCAGCCGCTACCCCCACCACGATCAATCGGCAAATGGCACCCCCAACCCGCCGGACATGGCCGTGTCCGGCCGGGAAATCCGCTGCTACGGTCGGTGATCCGCGCCGCCGTGAACACACCGGCGCCGACCCCGGACCAGCCTTCTCCCGCCCAGATCCGGAGATCTCATGAAGTCCGTAGCCACGCCGGCCGAACTCACCGCTGCAATCGTGATGGCCGACATCGCCCTCGTCCTCCTGGTAGCCCACCTGTTCGGCGGGATCGCCCGCCGGCTGCGGCAGCCCGTGGTGATCGGCGAGATCGTCGCCGGCATCGCGCTGGGCCCCAGCCTGCTCGGTCTGCTCCCCGGCGACCTGACCACCCTGCTCTTCCCCGCCGCCGCCCGGCCCTACCTGTCGGCCATCTCGCAGGTCGGCCTCCTGCTGTTCATGTTCCTCATCGGGTGGGAGTTCGACCGGCGCATCGTCTCCCGACGCAAGAGCCTCACCGTGTCGGTGTCGGTGTGCTCCATCGCCCTGGCCTTCACCCTCGGCGTCGGCCTGGCCAACCTCATCTATCCCCGGCACGCGACGATCGCCGGCAAGCACGTGCCGTTCCTCGCGTTCGCCCTCTTCCTCGGCGCCGCCATGGCCATCACCGCGTTCCCCGTCCTGGCCCGCATCCTGCGCGACCGCGGCCTGTCCCGCACCCAGGTCGGCGTGCTGGCACTGGCCAGCGCCGCCATCGACGACGTGCTGGCCTGGTGCATCCTCGCCGTGGTCGCCGCGGTCGCCACCGCCCGCGACGCCACCGACCTCGTCCAGGTGGTCATCATGTCCGCCGGCTACGTCGCGGTCATGGCCCTCGCGGTCCGCCCCGGCCTGGCCGCCCTGATCCGCCGCATCGGACCGAACACCTACCAACTCGCGGCCATCACCGCCGCCGGGGTCTTCCTGTCCTCCTACGCCACCACCTGGATCGGCATCCACGCCATCTTCGGGGCCTTCGCATTCGGATTCGTCATGCCCCGGCACCCCGCGGAGCCGCTGACCAGACACATCCGGGTGCCGTTCGAGAACATCGGCCTGGTGCTGCTGCCGGTCTTCTTCATCGTCACCGGGCTGAGCGTCGACATCGCCGCACTGACCCTGACCAACCTGCTCGAACTCGCCGCGATCATCCTGGTCGCCTGCGTCGGCAAGATGGCCGGCGCCGCCCTCCCCGCGCGTGCCTTCGGCCTGCCCTGGCCGCAGGCACGACGACTGGGCGTCCTGATGAACACCCGGGGGCTGACCGAACTGATCGTGCTCAACATCGGCGTCTCCCTCGGCGTCCTCGACGGACAACTGTTCACCATGATGGTCGTCATGGCACTGGTGACCACCGCGATGGCCGGCCCGCTGCTGGCGACCCGCGCACCCGCGCCCGACGAGGTACCCGCGATGGCCGCCGAACCCGTACCGGCGATCCGCTGACCCTCGGCCGCAGGGCCGGTCCGGGTGGGTGCGACGGGTCATGGGGCGCGCTGGGGAAGTCGTGGATCCGTTGCGGGTGGGAGATGTCCTCCAGCCGGGGGTCGCCAC
>NZ_JBEZEK010000019.1:0-57118 GCF_040648835.1 Micromonospora sp. NPDC049081
ACACCTGCCGATGCCCGAACGTCAACACACCCGGCTTCGCCACCAGGACCTCCAACCCAACCCAAGATCAGTTGCACTGAAGCCTAGAAACCGCCTCTCCAGGAATGACCTAAACCTCTTGATCAACACGGCGGACTGGCTGTGGGGACTGCGGGGGAGGGGGTGGGGGTCTGGGGTGGGTGGGGTGGGGGTCAGATGACCTGGAGGGTGGTGCAGAGCCAGCTGCCTCGGCGGTGTTCCAGGCGGAGCGCCATCGCCCAGGTCCGACCAGCTGCGGCGACCACCACGGCCACCTCGACGGCTGCCGCGTGCGGTTCGAACACCCGCAGCCGGCGCAGGTGGACGGCGGGACGGGTGGAGCGCCGACGCACCGGCGGGGTACGCGACGCGGCGCGGGCGAGTTGTTCGCTCACCTCGGCGGTGTGCCCCGGCTCGACCAGTGTCCGGATCTGGCCGGGCGGCCGGTAACCGTTGAGGATTTCCAGGCAGGTGCCGACGAACCGGTGGGCCGCACGGGTCGCCTCGGGGGTGGCGGTGGCGGGCGGGGGCAGTGCCGGGGTGGCCGGATGTCCGGGGTGGGGTCGGGGGTCGGGCCGTCGGCCGGCCGGGCGACCGACGGGCGGTTGCCCGGTGCCGAACAGGTCGAGGGCGAGCTGGCCGGGCGGTCGGGGCCACAGATCCGGCACCTCGTCGACGTAGGGCGGGTCGGCGATGGGGGCGGGGCGCAACCGGATCGGTGGTCGGGTCGGCCCCGGACGGCGGGAGTCGGCCATCGCTGCACCCTCAATCCCTGCGTTTGCCTTCGTTTGCTTCCGACAGCGTCGATTGTCGACCACGGCAACGCCCAGGGTCAATGGCTCAGGGGGACGGGGCGATCACTCCGGGTCGCGGTCGGTGAGCGGGTTGCCTCGTACCCACTCGGCGGTCTCGGCGTACTTGAGCTGGATGTACTCCTCCAGCCGGGCGCGCTCCACCCGCCACTGACCCCGCCCGCCGATCTTGATGGCGGGCAGTTCGCCGCTGCGTACCATGTGATAGACCTGCGAATCTGAGACGTTCAGCTCGGCGGCCACGTCGGAGAGCAGGAGAAACCTCGGCTCCACGGAAACCCCTCGGCTTGACGTCGTTCGGATCAGTTTGCCACCGACAGCCTTCCCCGCCCAGCACCGGACCGTCCGCCCGGTGCGGCGTCTTCCACCGCAGCGCTGTGCGGTGTATGACGGTCTCGGCCGTCGGGTCCGCGCCCGTACCGCCCGTACGGCATGATCGGCGTTCGGGCGGGCGGTGCGGCCACGGTCCCGGGGGACGCGGCGAAACAGCCGGCACGGCAACGAGCGGGGGAGACGATGGCGGGCGACGAGCTGGTCCGGGTGTACGTGCCGGCGACCGTGCCGATGCTGGCCCTGCTGCGCGAGCGGGGACTGCCGGTCAGCGACGGGCACGCGGTCACCCCCACCCTGCGCGAGTGGTACGCCGAGGGCGACGAGGAGGAGCTGGAGTACGTCGCCTTCACCCGGGCCGCCCAGGACGCCCTGCAACTGTTGCGGGAGGACCCGGCCGCACCCCGACGGCGGGTGGTGGTCTCGGTCGACCTGCCCGGTGCCGCCGTCGGCCGGGGTGACGGCGAGCTGGGCTCCAGCGTGGTGGAGCTGGACGGGCCGGTGCCGGCGTCGGCCGTGGCCG
Source organism: Micromonospora sp. NPDC049081 (assembly GCF_040648835.1). Classification (NCBI taxonomy): domain Bacteria; kingdom Bacillati; phylum Actinomycetota; class Actinomycetes; order Micromonosporales; family Micromonosporaceae; genus Micromonospora; species Micromonospora sp. NPDC049081. The sequence continues at coordinate 1,684 of NZ_JBEZEK010000019.1, forward strand.
CGCTGCACGTGGACGGGGACGAAGCGGTCGAGGACGTCACCGCCGCCGTCGACGTGGTGCACGAAGCGCTCGCCGGTGACCCGGACGCCCAGTTCACCGTCGACGGGGCCGAGGACCACGAGTTGGAGTGGTACGCCCCCTCCGAGTGGGAGTTGCTGCTGCGTACCGCCTCCTGACCCGGGTCAGTCCTCGACGGTCTCGGGGTCGTCGTCGCGGTGGGTCGGGCCGAGGGTGCGGCCGAAGAGAATCACCGAGGTCAACGCGCCCACGAAGAGCACCCAGATGCCGTTGTCGATCCGGGAGGTGCCCATGCTGGTCTGGGCCACCGCGTCCGCCTCGCTGAGCGCGCCGGCCAGGTCCAGCAGGGTCCGGCCGCCGATCCGGATGATCACCTCGGTGAGCAGCAGGAGCAGACCCGGACCGGCTCCGGCGAGCAGGTAGGCGGGCCAGCGTGGAGCAGGGGCGTCGGGGGCGCGGCGGACGGCCCGGCGGCGGGCCCAGCTGAGGTAGCCGAAGGCGAGCAGCCCGGCCAGCAGTCCGCCGAGCAGCGACTCGGTGCGGGAGACCCACTTCGCGGCACCGACCAGGGACGCCTGCGAGTCGTCCGCACCGAACAGGTCGAACAGCGGGTCGCGGGCCTGGCTGAACAGCACGACGAAGAGCAGGGTGCCGAGGGCGGCGGCGACCACCGCGCCGACCGGTGCCGGGGTACGCGCCCCGGCGATCGCCCCGCCGATGATGGCCGCCGCCGCGCTGGTGCCGGCGATGGTGTTGGTGGTGGCGTTGTCGGCGTAGGTCAGGTTGACGGCCAGGGCGGTGCCCAGCCCGACCAGCATGCCGGCCCCGAGCGCCGCCGCGAAGCGCAGTGCGGCGCGGTCGCCGAGCCGGCGGGCGGCCAGTTCGCTCGCGGCCAGCGCGACGGCCGTCCCGGCGACCAGCGCGGCGGAGATCACCCCGGGTAGGGCGAAGGCGGAGAGGGTGATCGCGGTGAGGCCGACCGCCGCCGAGTGGATCGCTTCCCGGGTGGACCACAGCATCGCGGCCAGCCACCCGAGCGCGAGCACCGCCAGCAGGGGCGTACCCGGGGCGTACCCCGCCGGTGCGGTGTGGGTCTCCCCGCCGCCCTGCCCGGTGTCGACCGTCCGTGCGGACGCCGCCGTGGAGCTGCCGGGCTGCTTGCTCATCGTCTCCCCTTCGACACCGCGCCACCCCGGCACCGGGAGGGCCTCTGATCGCTCGAACCAGGGTACGCGGGCTGACGGTGCGGTCCCTGGCTGGGCGCGGACCGTCCCCACGCCCGGCCGGGCAGCCGGAGGGGGCGGGTGGCACGGGCGGTGCGGCTGCGGTCTGCCCGTAGCGCCGCCGGCCCGCGCCGGTCCGGCCGGCCGGGCCCGCGCCGGTCCGCCCGGCCGGGCCCGGTCCGGTGTCCGGCGCTGCTGCCCTCCCGGTGCCGCCGCCGTCGGACCGCCCTGTCTTTCTGCTGATCGACGGAGGCTGTTTGATGCGAATCGTCGCCCTGAAGGTGTCGTGGCCTCGCGATCATCGGTGCGGGGCGGGCGGGGCGTGGTTCCGTCGGGGTCGGCGTGGGAGAATCCCCGGAGGTCCCGCCACCGCGCCAGGCACGCCGCGCGGTGTCCGGTGTCCGACCGTCCGGTCGGTGCCCGCGGGGCCGATTTCGCCGCCGCTGTCGAGATCGCCCAGGAGCTGTGATGGACGCCGTGTTCTCCGTACCCGAGCCGCACAACGAGCCGGTACGCACCTACGAGCCGGGCAGCGCCGACCGGGAGCGGCTGCAACGGCGGCTGACCGAGCTGGCCGCCGAGCGGATCGACCTGCCGATGACCATCGCCGGTGAGCAGCGGATGGCCGGTGGCGACCCGATCGACGTGGTGCAGCCGCACCGGCACGCGCACGTGCTCGGGGTCACCGGTCACGCCATCCACGACGACGCCCGCGCCGCCGTACGGGCCGCCAAGGACGCCGCGCCGATGTGGCGGGCGTTGCCGTTCGAGGAGCGGGCCGCGGTCTTCCTGCGCGCCGCCGAGCTGCTGGCCGGCCCGTGGCGGGACACCCTCAACGCGGCCACCATGCTCGGCCAGTCCAAGACCGCCGTGCAGGCGGAGATCGACGCGGCCTGCGAGTTCATCGACTTCCTCCGGTTCAACGTGCACTTCGCCCGGGAGTTGCTGGCGGCGCAGCCGAACTCGTCGCCGGGGGTGTGGAACCGGTTCGACCACCGCCCGCTGGAGGGCTTCGTCTACGCGGTGACCCCGTTCAACTTCACCGCGATCGCCGGCAACCTGCCGTCCGCGCCGGCCCTGCTCGGCAACACCGTGGTCTGGAAGCCGGGCCCCACCCAGCAGTTCGCGGCGCACTTCACCATGCGGCTGTTCGAGGCGGCCGGCCTGCCCCCCGGCGTGATCAACATGGTCACCGGGCGGGGCGAGGAGGTCTCCGACGTGGTGCTCGCCGACCCGGACCTGGCCGGCATCCACTTCACCGGCTCCACCAGGGTCTTCCAGCAGTTGTGGCGCACGGTCGGCGAGAACATCGCCGCCTACCGGGGCTACCCCCGGCTGGTCGGGGAGACCGGCGGCAAGGACTTCGTCGTCGCGCACCCCAGCGCCGACGTCGACGCCCTGCACACCGCGCTGATCCGGGGCGCCTACGAGTACCAGGGCCAGAAGTGCTCGGCCGCCTCGCGGGCGTACGTCCCCCGGTCGCTGTGGTCCGCTGGGCTGCGGGACCGGCTGGCCGCCACCGCCGACGCGTTGACCTACGGCGACGTGACCGACTTCGCCAACTTCGGCGGCGCGGTGATCGACGCCCGCGCGTTCGCCAGGCACACCGCCGCGCTGGACCTGATCGCCGGGGACGACAGCTGCCGGGTGCTGGCCGGGGGCACCGCCGACGACTCGGTCGGGTGGTTCGTCCGGCCGACGCTGTTCGAGTGCACCGACCTGGCCCACGAGACGTTCACCACCGAATACTTCGGGCCGATCCTCGGCGTGCACGTCTTCGACGACGCCAACTTCGACGACGTGGTCACCCAGGCCGAGTCCATCGCCCCGTACGCCCTGACCGGGTCGATCTTCGCCACCGACCGCCGGGTGGTCGACGCGGTGGCCGAGAAGATGCGGTACGCGGCCGGCAACTTCTACATCAACGACAAGCCGACCGGGGCGGTGGTCGGGCAGCAGCCCTTCGGCGGGGCCCGGGCCAGCGGCACCAACGACAAGGCCGGGTCGTGGCACAACCTGGTGCGCTGGATGTCGCCCCGGACGATCAAGGAGACGTTCGTGGCGCCGACCGACCACACGTACCCGCACATGGGGTGAACCGGCGACGACCGGCGGTGGCGGGTGATCCGGCCGCCGCCGGTCGGGGTCGCCCCGGGCGCGGGCGGCGCGGGACGGCCACACGCCGGCCACCACGGTCGGTGCACCCCAGGTCACCGCCGATGGCGTGGGCCAGTGGGCGGTCGGGGGCGGTCCTGGGAGCACTGTCGTCCGCCGACAGTGCACATTGGAAATCCTCCCGGGTGGCAAATCCGGAAATCCTGGACGCCGGGACGGCAAAGTGGCAGCTTAGAGGGCATGGCGGATTCCGGAGTCAACCCCACTGCGGCGGCCCTGCTGGGGTTGTTGCATGAGGGCCCGATGACAGGCGGCCAGCTGATGGCCGCCGCTGAGCGCCGACTGGCGCCGTACTGGTCGATGACACGCAGTCAGGTCTACCGTGAGTTGCCGGTCCTGGCGGAGCGTGGTTTCGTGCGGCTGGGCAAGCCCGGGCCGCGGATGAGTCAACCCTACGCGATCACGGCGGCGGGGAAGCGGACCTTCTCCCGATGGCTGGCGGAGAATCCCGGTCGGGACACCATCCGCAACCCGATCGCCCTGCGGATCGCGTTCGGCAACCTGCACTCGGCCAGCCAGCTCAAGAACCTCTACACCTCGGCCAACGAATACCACACCGAGGCCCTCGCGTACGTCCGGGAGCAGGTCAAGACCGCCAAGAAGGAGGGCGACGAGTACGACGCCAGCGCGCTGGAGTTCGCCGTCGCCTACCACAAGGCGGCGCTGTCCTGGCTCAAGACCGCCCCGGTCGGCTGATCATCGGCCCTGGTAGGTGGTGTGACGTGAGCGGACCGCCGCACGCACAGTACCCTTGTCTGTCGTGACCGCTGCCGATTACGCCGAACAGCTCAAGGAACTCGACGCGACCCTGCGCAACATCGAGGCGGTGCTCGACCTCGACCGCCTGCGGGAGGAGAAGGCCCGGCTGGAGGAGCAGGCGTCCGCGCCGGATCTCTGGGACGACCAGGCCAAGGCGCAGCAGGTGACCTCGCAGTTGTCGTACGTCAACGGCGAGATCAGCAAGCTGGGCAGCCTGCGGTCCGGGCTCGACGACGCGCGGGTGCTGCTGGAGTTGGCCGAGGACGAGTCCGACTCCGGGGTGTTGGGCGAGGTCGAGTCGGAGATCGCCACGCTGACCAAGGCCATCCAGGAGATGGAGGTCCGCACCCTGCTCTCCGGCGAGTACGACTCCCGGGAGGCGCTGGTCGCCATCCGGGCGGGCGCCGGTGGGGTGGACGCGGCCGACTTCGCCGAGATGCTGCTGCGGATGTACCTGCGGTGGGCGGAGCGGCACGGCTACCCGACGGAGGTCTACGAGACCTCGTACGCGGAAGAGGCCGGCCTGAAGTCCGCCACGTTCACCGTCAAGGTGCCGTACGCCTACGGCACGCTCAGCGTCGAGTCGGGCACCCACCGGCTGGTCCGGATCAGCCCGTTCGACAACCAGGGCCGCCGGCAGACCAGCTTCGCCGGGGTCGAGGTGCTGCCGGTCACCGAGCAGACCGACCACATCGACATCCCGGAGAACGAGATCCGGGTGGACGTCTACCGGTCGTCCGGGCCGGGTGGGCAGAGCGTCAACACCACCGACTCGGCGGTGCGGTTGACCCACATCCCCACCGGCATCGTGGTGACCTGCCAGAACGAGAAGTCCCAGCTCCAGAACAAGGCCTCCGCGATGCGGGTGCTCCAGTCCCGGCTGCTGGAGCGCAAGCGGCAGGAGGAGGAGGCGAAGCTGGCCGGCCTGAAGTCCGGCCACGCCCCCACCTGGGGCGACCAGATGCGCTCGTACGTGCTGCACCCCTATCAGATGGTGAAGGATCTCCGAACCGAGCAGGAGACCGGCAATCCGTCGTCGGTCTTCGACGGGGAGTTGGACAGCTTCATCGAGGCGGGTATCCGCTGGCGCAAGCAGCAGCAGCTCGCCAACGACGCTGCGTGATCGATCGTGAACGGGGCGCGTCGTCGATTCCGGGTTGACCGGGCGAATCGATGACGCGCCCCGCTTCGGCGGGGCGTGCCACTTGGCTCTGCGGTTACACCGCGTAGACTCACGACCCGTGATTCAGCTTGAGCAAGTGACGAAGACGTACCCGAAGGCGTCCCGGCCTTCGCTCGACAACGTGTCCGTCTCGATCGAGAAGGGCGAGTTCGTCTTCTTCATCGGGCCATCAGGCTCCGGCAAGTCCACGATCATCAAGATGCTGCTGCACGAGGTCGCCCCCAACAAGGGCCGGGTCGTCGTCAACGGCAAGGACGTCACCTCGATGCGGTCCTGGAAGCGACCCCACTTCCGGCGTTCCATCGGCTGCGTCTTCCAGGACTTCCGGCTGCTGCCGAACCGCACCGCCTACGAGAACGTGGCGTTCGCCCTGGAGGTGATCGGCAAGACCAAGGCGGTGGCCCGCCGGGTCGTGCCCGAGGTGCTGGAGTTGGTCGGGCTCGGTGGCAAGGAGCACCGGTACCCGCACGAACTCTCCGGCGGTGAGCAGCAGCGGGTCGCGGTCGCCAGGGCGTTCGTGAACCGTCCGCTGATCCTGCTGGCGGACGAGCCGACCGGAAACCTGGACCCGGACACCTCGATCGAGATCATGCGTTTGCTGGACCGGATCAACCGCACCGGTACGACCGTCGTGATGGTCACGCACGACTCCAACATCGTGAACCAGATGCGCCGTCGCGTCGTCGAGATCGAGAGTGGCCGCATCGTGCGCGACCAGGCCCGCGGCGTCTACGGGTGAGCCGGCGCTCCACCCCTGCCGTACGACCTGACGACGAACACCTCACGCCGGAGAGCCGGAGGAACACCCGATGCGGATAAAGTACGTCCTGTCCGAGGTACTGGTCGGACTGTGGCGCAACGTCACGATGACGATCGCGATGATCATCACGATGGCGGTCTCGCTGACCATGCTCGGCGCCAGCGGCCTGATGTACAAACAGGTCGGCGACATGAAGGACCTCTACTACAAGAACGTCGAAGTCTCGATCTTCCTGAAGACCGACGTCACCGAGCAGCAGCGCACCGACCTCGACGCCAAGTTGAAGGGCGACCCCCTGGTCAAGGAGGTCCTCTACGTCAACAAGGACGAGGCGTACAAGACGTTCAAGGAGATGTACCAGGACGCGCCCGACCTGGTGAACGTCGTGAAGCCCGACCTGCTCCCCGAGTCGTTCCGGCTGAAGCTGGTCAACCCGGAGCAGTACAAGAACATCTACGACCAGTACCAGGGCACCGAGGGTGTCGACGTGATCGTCGACCAGAGCCGGCTGCTGGACAAGATCTTCAACGTGCTCACCGCCATCCAGAACATCGCGCTGGCCGCCGCGGTGGTGATGGCCATCGCCGCGTTGCTGCTGGTGGCGAACACCATCCAGGTGGCCGCGTACAGCAAGCGGCGTGAGGTCGCGGTCATGAAGCTGGTCGGTGCGTCGAACTGGTTCATCCAGGCGCCGTTCGTGCTGGAGGCGGTGGTCGCCGGCCTGATCGGCTCGCTGCTGGGCCTGATCGCGCTGATCGGCGCCAAACAGCTGCTGTTCAGCGGTTCGTTGAAGGCGCTCGAAGGGCTGCTCTCGCCGATCCAGTGGTCGGACATCTTCCTGATGTTCCCGCTGATGGCCGGCGTCGGTGGCCTGATCAGCGCCGCCACCGCCTGGGTCACGCTCCGCTTCTACCTGCGGGTCTAGTCACCGCAGGGGTCGACATGCGGGCCCTCCCGCGCCGGGAAGAAACGGCGCGGGAGGGCCCTTGTCATTCGGGTAGCATGATTCCCGCTCACCGGCCGGTCGGTCGGTGAGCGTCAACGGAAAGGGGGTGCGCCGGATGCCACGGGAAAAGGGCCGCAAGGTCGTCGCCTCCAACAAGAAGGCCCGCCACGACTACGCCATCCTCGACACGTACGAGGCGGGCATGGCGCTGACCGGCACCGAGGTCAAGTCGCTGCGCGCCGGGCGGGCCTCGCTGGTCGACGCCTTCGCCCAGGAACGCGACGGCGAGCTGTTCCTGCACGGCATGCACATCCCGGAGTACACCCAGGGCACCTGGACCAACCACGAGCCCCGGCGTACCCGCAAGCTGCTGCTCAAGCGGTTGGAGATCGACAAGTTGATCGGCAAGACCCGTGAGGGTGGCCTGACCATGGTCCCGTTGCAGGTCTACTTCTCCGACGGCTGGGCCAAGGTCGAGATCGCCCTCGCCAAGGGCAAGAAGTCGTACGACAAGCGGCAGGACCTCGCCAAGCGGGACGCCGACCGGGAGATCGCCCGGGTGTCGGGTCGGCGCGGCAAGGGAATGGACGACTGATTCATCCTGTTTGCCCGGCTCGGCACGCCGGGCCGGGCCTCGGGATGAAACCCGTTGCGGTAGGCGTTAGTCTGGACAGTGCCGCCACATCGGTGGCCCGTCGAGGGGGTGACTGGTTTCGACTTCGTACGCAGCGACAGGGGAAGCGAGCCGAGGAAGCCGACGTCGTCTCGAGAATCGGTCGTCGGAAACTTATAAGCGCCAAGCAAAATCGCGCTGACTTCGCTCTCGCCGCCTGAGGCGAGTAGTGAGTCTGTCGGCCTGGGAACGCCTTCGTCCCAGTTAGCCGGCATCAGTTAGGAGGCTGGCCAACCGGACCCGGTCGCGGGGTCCGTGCGGCGAGATCAATCAGCGACTGGGCCCGTCACACCAACTTGCTCGCGTGAGCGGTGGGGCCGAGTAGAGGCATAGCGAGCTGCGCTCGGAGAAGCCCTGACAAACCGGCGAAGGACCCGGGTTCGATTCCCGGCACCTCCACCACACGATGCGCCCCGGTCCCCAGGACCGGGGCGCATCTCTCTCTTCCCACCCGGCCCTCTCCCCTCCCCCTCCCGCGCTCCCCGCGCGTCCCGCGCTCTCCCTCCGCCCCGTCTCGGTCGCGTTGATCAAGAAGTTTGCGTCATTTTTGGAGATCAACTTGACCCAAACCTCTTGATCAACGGGGGCGGGGCGGGGGGCGGGAGGGGGAGGGTGGGAACCGGGGGAGGGGGTGGAGCGTCACAGGGGTATGCGGCGACTTGTTGTGGTGGGGTGGGGGCTCGTGGTGGCGGTGGTGGGCGGGTGTGCGCCGGTAGGGTCGGTGCCGGGTGGGTCGGTGCCGGGTGGGGCCGGTGGGGCGGTCGGGGGTGATCCGGGGCGGCACCGGGAGGCGTTCGACGAGCGGGCCGCCGAGGTCGCGGGGGCGTGGCGGCCCGGGTCCGACTGGTCGAGTGGATACCTGCCGTTGCAGGACGCCACGGTGCTCACCGGGCAACCCGGCTTCACCGCCGACACCGAGATGGCCTTCCGTTCCGGTTGGTACCGCGACCAGATCCCGATGCCGACCGAGGTGCCCGCCGACGCGGCGATCCGCTTCCCGGACGGCGCACTGACCGTCCCGCTGATCAGCGCGGCCGAGGCGTACCGGCAACTGGACCAGGGGGACCCGCCACCGTGCGACGGGCGGCCCCGGGTGCCCCGGGCCGCCGCCCCGACGGCCGGCACCAGGCCGGACGATTCGGTCTCCACGCAGGCGGCCACAGCGTGCATCCCACTCACCGTCACCGGCGTGACGCTCGGCGAGGCCGAGGTACGCACCAGTCGGGGCGTCGCCGCCGTGCCAGCCTGGCTGTTCACCGTGGCCGAGTTGACCGCCCCGGTGGCCCGCCTCGCGGTAGCGGCCCGGGCGGTCGGCGCCGTGCCCGAGCCGGCTGCCCCGACCCGGCCCCTTCCGGGCGGCGTGGCCAGCGCCGATCGACTCCAACGCGTCGATCACGCCCGGTTGACGTACACGGTGAGCATGGGCGCCTGCGACACCGGGCCCACCGCCCTGGTGTGGGAGAGCGACGACGTGGTGGTGGTCGGCGGTGGAGTGCTCCAGGGCACCGGGGAGTGCGTCGACCTCGCGGTACTCAAACCGGTCACCGTGACCTTGACGACCCCCCTCGGCACCCGCCCGGTCCTCGACGTGGCAACCGGCCGCCCCCTCACCCTCACCCCCTGACCCACCCAACCCCACCCCCTCCCCGTCCACCCCCACCCAGCTGGGTTGATCAAGAGGTTTGGGTCAAGTTGATCTCCAAAAATGACGCAAACCTCTTGATCAACACGGGCGGGAGCGGGGTCGGGCGGGGTGGGTGGGAGGGTGGGGGGTTAGAGGAGTTTGGGAGGGGTGGGGTCGATCGGGGTGGACAGGAGGGTGGGGGTGTCGGCGTGGAGGGCTTCGGTCAGGGCGGGCGCGAGGTCGGGCAGGGCGTCGATGACGCGGGTGGCGCAGCCGTAACCGCGGGCGATGGCGGTGAGGTCCAGGCCCGGCAGGTCCAGCCCGGGCACGCCGGGAGTGGACTTCAACTCGGCGAACGCCTTGAGGATCGCGTACTGCTGGTTCACCGGGACCAGCACGACCACCGGCAGCCGTAGTCGCGCGGCGGTCCACAGTGCCTGCACCGAGTAGTGGAAGGAGCCGTCCCCGATCACCGCGACCACCGGCCGGCCCCGCCCGGTGTCCCGTTCGGCGAGGGCGATGCCGACGGCGGCCGGCAACCCGTAGCCGAGCCCGCCGCTGGCCATGGTGAAGTACGACGCCGGGCGGGTCACCGGGAGCCGGCGTCGCAGCGCCGCCAGGTTGGACGGTGACTCCTGCACCAGTACCCCGTCCGTGGGCCAGCAGGCGGCCAGGGCGGCGAAGAGCGCGTCCGCGTCGGGCGGGTCACCGAATTGTGGTGGTGACGGGGCCGGGCGGGGCGCGGGCGGGGGACGGTCGGCCGCCGGCAGCAGGTCCAGCAGCGCGGCCAGGGTCAGCCCGGCGTCACCGAGCAGGCTGTCGCCGACGGGGGCGCGGGCCGCCTCGTCCGCGTCGTCGGTGACGTGCAGCAGCCGCGCCCCGGGCGGCAGGTGGTCACCGGGCAGGTGCGGGTAGTAGCGGAACACCGGCGCACCGACCACCAGCACCACGTCGTGCCCGGTGAGTTTCTCGGCCAGCGGGGCGATCGCGTACGGCAGCACCCCCTGGTAGTGCGGGTGGTGCTCCGGGAAGGCGGCCCGCTCCGGTGCCGGCGCGGACCAGACCGGCGCGGCGAGCCGCTCCGCCACCGCCACCGCCACCGGCCAGCCGGCGGCCCGGTCCACCGCCGCGCCGAGCACCAACACCGGGTTGCGGCTGGCCGCCAGCAACGCGGCGAACTCCCGCAGCCGACGCGGGTCGGGGGCGAACCGGGTGGCCACCGTGCGCACCGGCGGCGGCGGGTCCGCCGGCTGCTGCCAGTCGTCCAGCGGCAGGGAGAGGTAGACCGGGCCGGCCGGGGGTTGGGCCGCCGTGGCGTACGCCCGCATGAACGCCGCCGGTACGTCCTGCGCCCGCGTCGGCTCGTGGCTCCACTTCACGTACGGCTGGGGCAGTTCGGTGGGGCGTCGGCTGGCCAGCCGGGGCTCCAGCAGCAGCATCTCCCGGCTCTGCTGTCCGGCGGTGACGATCAGCGGGGTCCGGTTGTGCCACGCGGTGACGAGATTGCCCATGGCGTTGCCGGTGCCCGGGGCGGTGTGCAGGTTGACGTGCGCCGGTCGGCCGGTGGCCTGGGCGTACCCGTCGGCCATCGCCACCGCCGACGCCTCGTGCAGGGCGTGCACGTAGTGGAAGTCGGCCGGGAAGTCCTGGAGGAACGGCTCCTCGGTCGAGCCGGGGTTGCCGAAGACCGTGGTCAGGTCGAGGGCCCGGAGCAGGTCGTAGGTGGTCTCCCGGACGGTCGCCATCGCCCCCGCCTCCGTGTCCCCGGCCCGGTGCCGCTGCTGCCGGGGCCGATGGTCCGCCGCCGACCTGCCGAATCTATCGGGTGGCAGGCGGTGGTTCGGGTGCTTTGCCGGCTATCGCCCCGGTGGCTGTGCCGCCATGGTGGCGGCACAGCCACCGGGGCAGCGCGTCGTCGCCTCGGCGGGCGCCCGGCCGGCCGGGGTGGCGGCACGGCGTGGTGGGGGCGTGGTGGGGACGCGGTTGCGGTGCGGTCGCGGGAAGCGGTGGCGGCGCGGTGGGCGCGGTGGGGGTGCGGTCGCGGGGGTGCGGGAACGGCTCAGGGGAGGGGGAACGGGGTGCTGATGCCGTCCAGCGCGTGCCCGCAGGGGCAGTCGCGGTCGGCGGGCAGGGCGGCCACCGCGTCCAGCAGTACGCCCCGCAACCGGTCGGTGTTCTCCCCGAAGACCCGGAAGACCTCCTCCTGGGTGACCGAGTCGCCCGCCTCCACCCCGGCGTCCAGGTCGGTGACCAGCGCGATGGAGGTGTAGCAGAGGGCGAGTTCGCGGGCGAGCACGGCCTCCGGGTGGCCGGTCATGTTGACCACCGTGCCACCCATCGAGGCGTACCAGCGGGATTCCGCACGGGTGGAGAAGCGGGGCCCCTCGACCACCACCACCGTGCCGCCGTCCACCGCCGGCACGTCCCGCCCGGCCGCCGCGCCGAGCAGGGTACGCCGCCCCACCGGGCAGTACGGGTCACCGAACGCGACGTGCACCGCGCCCTGGTCGTAGTAGGTCTGCACCCGGCCGCTGGTGCGGTCGATCAGCTGGTCGGGCACCACGAAGGTGCCGGGGCCCAGCTCGGGGCGGAGCCCGCCGACGGCACACGGGGCGAGGACCTGGCGGACCCCGAGGGACCGCAGCGCCCACAGGTTCGCCCGGTACGGGATCAGGTGCGGTGGGTGGCGGTGGTCACGCCCGTGCCGGGGCAGGAAGGCCACCGGTCGACCGCCCACCGACGCGATCGTGACCACGTCCGAAGGGGCGCCGTACGGGGTCTCCACCTGGTGTTCTGTCGCGTCGTCGAGCAGCGCGTACAGCCCTGAACCACCGATCACCGCGATGTCCGCCGTCGGACCCATCGATCCTCCCTCGACCGCCTTCGATCACCTGTCGGTCAGACCTTAGCCACCGCACCGGGTGCAGGCTATGGTGCCAGACATGGCGGTGACAGCACGGATGGTCGGTGGTGCCCGGTTGTCGGACCCGGTGCGCGGCTGACGATGTCCGAGATGCAGGGGGAGGGACCGGCGATCAGCGGTCGTGCCGTGGAGTCGATGACCGGGCGGCTGCTGGTCGCGACACCGGCGCTCAAGGACCCGAACTTCGATCGTACGGTGGTGCTGTTGGTCGCCCACGAGGCCAACGGCGCGCTCGGGGTGGTGCTCAACCGGGCCACCGAGGTCGCCGTCGCGGACGTCCTCGGTGAGTGGAGCGACCTCGCCCGCCACCCGGCGGTGCTCTTCGAGGGCGGCCCGGTGCAGCCGGAGTCGGCGATCTGCCTGGCCCGGATGCGGCACCCGATGCGGCGGTTGAAGGGTTTCCAGCCGATCTCCGGCGCGGTGGGCACCGTCGACCTGTCGGCCGACCCGGAGCGGATGCGGGACAGCATCGGCGGCATCCGGGTCTTCGCCGGCTACTCCGGTTGGGGCTCCGGGCAGTTGGAGCAGGAGATCGAGGACGGGTCCTGGTTCGTGCTCGACGCGCTGCCCGGCGACGCCTTCGTCGACCGTCCGGACGACCTCTGGCCGATGGTGCTGCGCAGGCAGGGCGGCATGATGGCGGCGGTCGCGCACTTCCCGCCAGACGTGGCGTTGAACTGATCCGTCGGGCGCTCCCGGGGCCGGTCCGGGGGGTACCCCCGTGAGATGACCATGCCGGGCGTCGTGTGTATAGTTCTCTCCGTGCCCGGGCGACCGGGACGACCGCAAGGGGCCGTGGCGCAGCTGGTAGCGCACCACACTGGCAGTGTGGGGGTCAGGGGTTCGAGTCCCCTCGGCTCCACCCTTGAAGTGTCAGGTCAGCGACCTGGTCGAGTGATCATCGACCGGGTCGCTGATTCGTTTCCACCCCGGCGTCCGACGGGCTCTCACCTCAGCCTCGCACCGCACACCCTGCCGGGCGCCTGGACACCGGGCAGCCGGGGTCGACGCCAACCACCAGGCTGGTAAGAGGCACGCGTACCGCCTTCGATCGGTAGTCGACTTCGGGGGAGAGGCTGGTCGGAGCCGGGCCCGGACAGGTGACCGTCTGCGGCTCCCTCGGCAGCCGCGCTTGCGGGACGGTATCTCGATCCGCAGCCCTCGACGGAACCCGATCGACGATCCGCGAGGAGCGTGCTTCGGGCCGGAGCTGACGCGCGGTGGCACTATCGTGAGGTTCAGGGCCGGCAGCCCGCGCCGTAAGTCCGCCCCGGAGGGAAGCCCACGTGTCTTCAGACGTACCGCCCGCCCCGGAGGTCGTGATGCCCGCGGCGTTCCTGGGCCACGGCAACCCGATGAACGCTCTCGAGGTCAACCGGTACACCTCGGCGTGGAAAGCCTTCGGCGCTGCGGTGCCGCGTCCACGCGCGATCCTGGTGGTGAGTGCTCATTGGTACATCAATGCCACGGCCGTCACCGCGATGCCCCGGCCGAGGACCATCCACGACTTCTACGGGTTTCCCCGGGAGTTGTTCGAGGTGCAGTACCCGGCTCCGGGGCTGCCCGAACTGGCCGAGGAGGTCAGTGACGTCGTCCATCCGACCTGGGTCGGGGCCGACGTCGACAGCTGGGGCATCGACCATGGCACCTGGTCGGTGCTGACGCACGCCTTTCCTGAGGCGACGATTCCTGTCGTCCAGCTCAGCATCAACGCGGACAAGTCGTTTGACTACCACCTTCAACTGGGTGCCCGGCTCGCTCCACTGCGCCGGCGTGGTGTGCTGATCGTGGCGAGCGGCAACGTGGTGCACAACCTGGGCGGCATGGACTGGGCGCTGACTGACGACGGTTTCGACTGGGCGCGGCGCTTCGACGAGGACGCCACCTCCCGGATGCTGACCGACCCGGGCGAGTACGCGACTCTCGACGCCCACGGGGACTTCCGCCGGGCGGTGCCGACGCCTGATCACTTCATTCCCGCGTTGTACCTCGCGGGTCTCGCCGCTGCCACGGACGCGCCTGACACCGAGATTCTCGTGGACGGTTACGCCTACGGCTCGTTGTCGATGACCGCGTACACCCTGGGGATGTCCTGCCCGCAGTTCGACGGCCGGGGCGGATCGCCCCAGCCGCCGTCCGGCCTGCCGCCGGACGGGTCCAACATCTGAGGGAGTGCCGGCTGTACCTGACGGCAGGCTCAGGCACAGTCCGGCATCGGTCGTCAGGCTCACCTTTCCGGCAGGGTGGGCGTCAGGGGTTCAAGTCTCCCGCGAGGGTGAGTGCGGCGGCGGGTCGTTGTGACTCCGCCCCGTACCGGGCTGGCCCCCGCGCGCTGGGGTGTGGAGACCCTGCCACCTGCCCGGCTGGGGTTTGCGGGGGTGGACGGCGGACTCCTGCGCCGGGGTCTACCGGGACGGTGGGAAGGCCGTCGCGGGATGTGGGCGACGCGCTGCCGCAGCTTCCGGTGTGCTGGGGTCACCGACGACGGGCAGCTCAGCCACGGTGTGGACAGCAGCGGCCGACGCGGTCGGTTTTTCCGGATCTGGGCAGGGTACGCCTGAGCGCGGAGCTGCCGATCAGAACGGGACGAGTGCCTTGCCCGCGCCGGTGCCGGGGCGGATGGCGGGGAACTCTGGTCCCTTCCAGTGGCCGATCGGCGCGCGGGTGATGGCGGGAACGGCCGCGATGGGCTCTTCCACGCTCATGTTCACTCCCGGGGGCCGATGGCATCTGGTGGAGAAGCTAGCCGCCGCTGCCGGCCCGGTCAACAGGTGGAGACGGATAGTTATCCACCCGCCGACCTGCCCGTTCGTGCTGTGCGTCGGCGTATCGCGCCCGACACGTTCACGCAATGCGAGATAACATTCCGCATCTTGACAGGGGTTTTCGGGCCCCGTACCTTCGCTGCAAGTCGGCGAGGCGTCAGGGTGCTGCTGGGGTGCAGCCCGACCGCCCGAACCGGCCGTGACCAGCGTTGCCCGGCCGTGCCGTGACGCCGTCTGCGGTTCTCGCGGCCCTGATTGATCCTCCCAATCTGGCAGTTCAGGCATTCAGCACCATCACCAAGTCGATGCAGCTCGCGTCGGAACCACACCGCAGCAGCCAGGCGGTCGTATCCGTCGCGGCAGAGCCGTCCCTTCGTATCCACCGAACGCCCTCATTCCCGCCACCGGCATCGGCGGCGGAGACGTCGGGGGCACGCGCCAAGCACATAGGAGCATCACGATGAACACACGACGTACCGGTGCGGTGGTCGCCCTCGCCGCGCTGCTCTTCACGAGCGCCTGTGGCGGGGCCGAAGGCGCTGCGGACAACGCGGACGGCACCACGAAGGTCTCCGTCACGACGTTCGGCTGCGAAATCTGGAACACCTGGGCGATCGGGAAGGGCGTCTACAGCAAGCACCGCCTCGACGTCGAACTGGTCCGCTCCGGGGGTGGCTCGGCGGCGGTCGCCGCAGTGCTGTCCGGGGCAGCCGACTTCGGCTACGTCAACGGCTACACCGCGATCAACGCCTACAACACCGGCTTCCCGATCCAGATGGTGTCCGGGGTGAACGTCAACGCGCTGCCGCCGGCCAAGCCCGCGCAGGGCGTCTTCGTCGGCAAGGACTCCCCGATCAAGGCCGCCGCCGACCTCGCCGGCAAGAAGATCGCCGTCAACGAGATCAACGGCATCAACCAGATCGTGACCGCCAGCTGGCTGAAGGCCAACGGGGTCGAGCCGGACAGCGTCAGCTTCGTGGCACTGCCCTTCACCGAGCAGATCCCCGCCGTGCTCAGTGGACGGGTCGACGCCGCGCAACTCGGCTACTCGCTGCTGGGCAACAACAACGACAACGTACGCAGCCTGGCCGACCCCTTCGCCAGCAGCGACAAGATCTACATCGCGACCTACGTCGCCGCCAAGAGCTTCGTCGGCAAGGGCGACGCCGCCAAACGCTTCCACGAGGCGATCACCGAGACCGCCCAGCAGCTCAACGACCCGGCTAACAAAGACGAGGCGTTCAAGTTGCTCTCCGAATGCCAGAAGGTGCCGGCGGAGACCCTCGCCGCACAACCGCAGAACGCCCTCGAAGCCGCCGTCGACGTCGCCGCGCTGGACCGGATGGCCCAGCAGATGGTCGACCTGAAGATGCTCCAGAAGAAGCCCGACCTGGGGCCCTTCGTCACCGACTTCGCGCGGTCCTGACCTGTCCTGTCGTCGCGGTAGGCGGGCCACCATGAGGGGAGAGGACGTGACATGGCGTCGGACGTCCACGTGATTGATCAGGTCGAGGCGGACGCCCGACCCACCGGCGGGCCCGTCGCGGCCCGCCGGTGGGGCCCCACACCCGACTGGGTGCTGGGAGTGGCGGGCGTGGTGACCATGTTCGTGCTGTGGGACCTGGTGGTCCGGACCGGGACGGTCTCGGTGGACTCCCTGCCCTACCCGGCGGACACCCTGCAACGGGCCGGCGAACTGCTCGTCGACGCGACGTTCCTGACCGAGGTGGTGCAGACCCTGTGGGCGTGGCTGCTCGCCATGCTCGTCGCCAGCGCCGTCGGCATTCCGCTGGGGCTGCTGCTGGGCTACTTCTCCGCCCTCTACCGGCCGTCGTCCTCGGTGGTGCACGCCGGCCGGTCGATCCCCTCCTCGGCGTTCCTGCCGATCGCCATCCTGATGTTCGGCCTGGGCACCCAGATGAAGGTGTCGCTGGCGATCTACGCGATCTTCTGGCCGATCCTGCTCAACTCGATGTACGGCGTCCGCGACACCGAACCGCTGATGCTGGCGACGGGGCGGAGCATGGGCTGGACGCGTACCCGCCTGCTGACCCGGGTGGTGCTGCCGTCGGCTGCCCCGGCCATCGCCACCGGGCTGCGGGTCGCCAGCTCGACGGCGCTCATCGTGGTGCTCTCCGCCGAACTGCTCGGCGCCACCAACGGCGTCGGAACGGTGATCACCACGTACCAGCAGGCGCAGCGACCCGACTTCGTCTACGCGGGGATCCTGCTCGTCGGCCTGCTCGGAATGGGCCTCTACTACGGCTTCAACCTGGTCGAACGCCTGGTGGTCCCGTGGGGCCAGGCACAACGGGAGGGTGGGCGATGAGCGGGCAGGCACTGAGCCGGCCGATTGCCACGTCGGCACTGGCGGTGGGACGCGGGGTACGGTCGCTGTGGCTGCTCGCCCTGCTGCTGGTGGTGTGGGAGGTCGCCGCCCGGATGGTGGGCTCCCTGTTCGTACCGCCGGTGTCGCAGATCTTCGGAGCGTTCGTCGACACCTGGCTGTCCGCGTCCCCGTCGTCGCTGTTCCTCAGTTCCCAGTTCCGGGCCGACGTCCTGCCGAGCCTGGCCCGACTCGGCCTGGGCTACGGCGCGGCGACGGTGCTCGGTGTCGGCGCCGGCATCCTGATCGGGGTGTGGCGGCCCGCCGGCGCGTTCTTCAACCCGCTGATCCGGCTGGGCATGTCCGTGCCGGTCACCGCTCTGCTGCCCATCGCCATCGTGCTGTTCGGCATCACCAGCGGGATGAACATCTTCCTCATCGCGCTGGGCTGCCTCTGGCCGATCCTGATCAACACCTACGACGGCGTCCGGGGCATCGACCGTACGGTGGTCACCGCCGCCCGGAGCCTGCGACTGACCCGGCGTCGCTACTTCCTGCGGGTCCTGCTGCCCGGCGCCAGCCCGGCGATCTTCGCGGGGATGCGGATCAGCATCGGGATCGCGCTGGTCCTGATGGTGATCTCCGAGCTGTACGCCGCCACCGCCGGCCTCGGGTTCTACATCGTGAGCCAGCAACGGCTGTTCCAGTTCCCGCAACTGTGGTCGGCGATCGTCCTGCTGGCGCTGCTGGGCATCCTCTTCAACGCCATCTTCGCCCTGGTCGAGCGGGTGCTGCTGCGGTGGCACCGCAACGTGCGCCCCGACAGCGCGGAAAGCCACTGACCGACACCACGTAGGAGCTACGGATGAACCCCGTGACGACCCGACCGCAGCAGCCCGGCGCCGCCCTCGACACCGCCGTGCTCGACGTGCAGCAGTTGAGCAAGTCCTACCGGTCCCGCAAGGGCGACGTGCCCGCCGTACGCAGCATCGAGTTCGCCGTCCACGCCGGCCAGTTCGTGTCGGTGGTGGGGCCCTCCGGCTGCGGCAAGACCACCCTGATGATGTGCATCGCCGGGCTGCTGCCCATCTCCGGCGGCGCGGTCATGTTCCGGGGGGAACGCATGTCCGGCCCCCGCGACGGGGTGGCGGTCGTCTTCCAGGACTACAGCCGATCGCTGTTCCCCTGGTTGACCGTCGAGAAGAACGTCGCCCTCCCGCTGCGCGACCGGGGCCTGCCCCGCGCCGAGATCCGGCAGCGGGTGCAGGAGTCGCTGGAGATGGTGGGCCTGGCCCACGCCGCCGGGTTGCACCCGTGGCAACTCTCCGGCGGGATGCAGCAGCGGGTCGCCATCGCCCGGGGGCTCGCCGTACGACCGGAAATGCTGATCATGGACGAGCCGTTCGCCTCGGTCGACGCCCAGACCCGGGCCAGCCTGGAGGACCTGCTGCTCAAGGTCTGGGCGGAAACCGGCACGACGGTGCTGTTCGTGACCCACGACATCGACGAGGCGGTGTACCTGTCCGACCGGGTGGTCGTGCTGTCCCAGGGCCCCTCCGTGGTCGTGGCGGACCTGCCGGTCACCCTCGACCGACCCCGCGACCAGATCGCCACCAAGCAGACCCCGCTCTTCGGTGAACTCCGCGAGCACGTCTACTCCCTGGTCATGGCGTCGCAGCGGCGGACCTCGCTGTCGGGGGAGCCGAGCTGACCGGGTGACCGGTTGCGTCGACGCGGCTTACGGGCGGGACGGGCCCCTCGGGGGAGGCCCGTCCCGCCCTTCCGTAGTGCTCTGCTGCTCAGGGCGCGACGGGAGTCGCCATGCGAGAGCGACCCGGCTCAGGACAGGGGCGCTGGCTGCAGCTGAGGACGAATTGCTCGTCTGACCATTCTCCGACGCGCTGAGGTGACAGACGGCAGCCGGAGCGGCGGCCGCCCCGGCAACAGCTTCACCGGCGACACGAAGGTCCTGATGGCCGATGGCAGCCACAAGCCCATCCGTGACGTGAAGCTCGGCGACAAGGTCCTGGCCACCGACCCCACCACGGGGCGGACCGCGCCGCGAGTGGTCACCGCTCTGATCGTCGGTAGCGGCACCAAGCAACTCGTCGACATCACCGTCACCGTGGACGGCCCCCAGGGCAGCCGCGCCGAGACGATCACCGCCACCGCCGGACACCCCTTCTGGGTCGCCGACCAGCAGCAATGGCGCGAAGCCAAGGACCTCAAGCCCGGCTACACCTTCGAAACCGCCGACCACCGACCAGCAGCCGTAGCCGGTACACGCCTCCGCACCCAACCCGAGGTCGTACACAACCTCACCGTCGACACCCTCCACACGTACTATGTGCTCGCCGGCACAACGCCGGTCCTCGTGCACAACTGTGGACCTTCACTTGATGATCTCGCAGCAGCAGGTAAGGCGCCTGACAAGAATGGTTTCACTCGTGCAGGATTTGAGCAGCAGAAGCATGGAAATCGGGCAACGAATAATGGTCAGTGGGCCGTACCTGACGGAAAGCGAAATCCGACCGGCTGGAACGGCGTCGGGCAAGACGCGCTAGAAGATATTCTTACGCATCCGAAGACGGCCACTCAAAGCTATACCAACAGGGCTGGCGATAATGTGAAAGAATTTCTTCTGCCCGACAAGGGTGTGCAGTTCCGGCAATCCGGCGGTGTCGGTGACTGGGTTCTCCACTCCTTTAGGGAGAGTTAAGCATGGCGGTTCACCAGTACGGGGATGCCCTTATTGAGATCACAGTACTTAGCGACAGAGAGTCGGGTGGGTGGATGGCCGAGGTGTGGGATCTAACGCCTCGGACCGGAGGGGAGTTGATGCACTGCTACCAGCCGCCAACGGGCGATTTGTCGATCGACTTGCTGGGGAATCGGGTTCCGGTGGACCTCGTGATGTGGTCCATGACGGTAGTGAGGGATGAATTGGTGGGCTACAGATAGTGCTCGGTTGCCGCATTGCCAGGGGCTGCACCGACGTCAACGACTTTGGCGCAGCCTTCTGTGCATGGCGTGGGAATCGGGTGCCGAGTACGCGCGGTACGTAGGGTTCGGCTCTGTGGCAGAGCAGCGCTTGACGACCTCGGGGGGTGACGGATGTACGCACGGGTGGCTGGTCGTCAGCTGGGGTTGCCGTCACGGTTGCCGTCAGGGCCGCCTTGTCATGGATGCCTCTCGATGCATATAAGTGTGTGCCGTGCGTGACCGGATGGTTCGGCGGCGTGGCATCGATCCCCAAGGTGGCCCGTCCGCGATGGTTGTGCAGGAGTTCTAAGACCGCCGGGATGACTTCCTCGGGGTTGAGTGGCTCGGCGTGGCGGGCGTGCGCGCGGGGCCGTAGGTCTATGGCGCGTGCGCGCGGCCCGGCTTCGGCCGGGCTGCTTCTCTTGATTATGTAGAGCAAATTTGAATCAGCGTGGGGCCTCGCCCGGCGGTCGGGTTGTTGGCTTGCGGGGGCGCCGGGTCTTCTTGGCGGTCAAACTTCGTGAACTGGAAGGAGTTGACCTTCCTGAACTATGGAGATCCAATCAAGATTTCGCGGACTCGAGGGTTGTCCGATCAGCAGTTGATTGATTCGATCAACAATCCGAATGAGCTGGGGGTAGTGTGGTGCTCGAGGTGCGTGAGGTTGTGAATGGAAACCATAGAGTCGGGGAGGCTCTCAGGAGAATGAATGATCCATTCTTTGGCGGAATTATGCCCGATACTGAATTTTTGGTTGTGCGGTAAAAATTTGATGCGGTTGATTGCAGAGTTCCCTTGAGGGTGTGGTCATGATTGGTAGGCTGCGGCGCAGTGGGCTGGTCAGGTCGCGCTTCGGTTGGCCTGTTCCCCGGATTGCCAAGGCGGCGTCTTCGCGAGAGATTTCTGTGCTCGTCGACGTTGCTAGGAGCTGCGGATTTAGTCGTAAGGGTGAAGGTCTCGAGATTCAGGAGGAATGGCGCTACTTTCTTTTTCCATACCTTCGGGAGTCGTCTCCTGCACCGAGCTGGATGTGCATTGTGGTTGCGGTCATGAACCCCGCACGAGCGTCTGGCGCTGAACGGTTTGAGTTATGCTATTCTCGGCTCGATGTGCCTATTGAGAATTTCCGACGCCTATCAAATGCCGCTGCGGTCGATCGTGACCAAATGCTTCATTGGGTTGTCTGGGAGGCGGCCAAAAAGGTTGGCAGGAAGAACGCCTCTGAAAACAGAAATAACAATTGACTGTTGCAGTATGTATTACGCCATCATCCTCTATTGGTTTGGGTGTAAAATGAGATCGTTGCCGCGTTGATCGCGAGTTGGTCCGCCAGCAGCATCCCAGTGAACAGCACCCGCGGACCTGAGCGACCTCGACTTACCGCAACCGTCACCTCAACCCTGCTCAAGATTCAAATATTCACTACGCCATGCGATCTTCGGACTGCCCTCACGATCGTCGGATGGGGGCGACGCCGGCATAGGTGGCGAGGTGCCTGGCCTGGGGGTGGGTAAGGCGGTGCAGTCGCCGACTTCGAGGATGCGGGCTGTGGTCCTGAGGCGATGCCGGGCATGCTGGTCAGGACCGAGGATGTTAGCCCTATTCATGCACTTCGAAGGTCCTCGTCCGGCTCGACGTCATTGGCGGGTTTACGCCTGTGCCGGCTTGGCGTTGCCTGGCCGATCTGGAGCAGGTACGGAGTTGACTGAGTAGGTCCCCGCCTTCTCAGGGGAGCAATAGTCGGGTGGCCGCACCGCCCGAGGGCACCGGAAGGACCCAGGGGGCCCTTCCGGTGCCGGGCCGTCAGGTCCTGGTCAGGGTCACCTGCACCGCCTCGCCCAGGCTCTGGCCGGCCGCGTTGGCGAACCCGACAGTGAACGTCACGTCGAGCCGACCAGTCCTGACCAGCGTCTGCCGGTACGCGGGCGCCACCGTCACGGTCACCGTCACCGTGTTCGCCTTCGCCACCTGCCGGCTGACCGTGTTTACCTTCTCCCCGGTGAGGGTCAGGGTGCCGGCCGTGTTGACCGTCGCGGTGAGCGTCGCCGTACCCGAGACGGGGTCGGCCTGCACCGACCCGATCCGTACGGTCGGAGCCGGTGTCGCGGGGTCGACCGTACCGACGACCGGCTTGGACAGCGTCGACTGCCCGGACGAGTCGACGACCATCGCCTGGAATTTGACCTGCCTACCGGCGTCCTTCGCCGCCGGTGTCCAGTCGAACAGGTAGGGGGCGGTGGTGCTGGTGCCGACCAGGGTGCCGTTGACGAACAGGCTCGTCGAGGCGATGGCGAAGTCGTCGGTACCCCGGATCAGCGGGTGCACCGTCGACCCGACCTGGAGCACCGCGCCGCGTCCCGGGTCGGCCACCTCGGCGGAGGGTGCGGCGTCGGCGACCCGACCCACCGTGGTCGGCACCGCCGGTGGCGGGGTCGGTCGGCGCTTGGTGACGGTGACCGTGGCGCTGCCGGTGCCGTCCACGCCGGAGATCGCTTCGACGCCGGTGGCCGGGACCGCCGGGCCGCCCGACACCGGTGGCCCCGCGCCGAGGTAGCTGCCGGTCAGGGCGAACGGGGCACCCTCGCGTACGGCGGTGTTGTCGGCGTTGGCGTTGTAGACGGCGAACCCGTTGCCGGTGAGCACGTTGCGGGTGCCGGTGAGCGCCCCGGCCGTCTCGGTGCCGGCGTCGGTCAGCAGGATGCCGTACGACCGCTGGGGTGCGGGCGTGAAGTAGTTCCCGGTGATCCGGCTGGTGGTGACGAAGCCGTCCGTCCCGCTGGTGTACGCGACGCCGGTCTGCGGGAACCGGCTGTTCGGCTCGCCGGTGACCACGGTGTCGGTCACGTACCCGTGCTGGCGGATGCCGGAGCGGACGGTGGTCTCGGGGGTGCCGTCGCGGCCCCGCGCGCCGTCGAAGAGGATGCCGCCGGACTGGTAGCCGCTGACCACGCTGCCGGTGACGGTCACCTCGCTCTCGACGGTGCCGGTGCCCGCCCCCCGGATGATGCCGGTCTTGACGATGCCCCAGCCGTGCGGGTGCGCGGCCAACTCCTCGTCGGTGCTCGCCACCCGCAGCGGGCCGACGACGCTGTCGGCGACCCGGCCGGCCGCGCCGAAGAACGCGATGCCCGCCTCGGCCCAGACGTCGCCCGAGGTCACCGTCACGCCGGAGAGGTCGAGGAACATCTCGTTGGTGTCGGTCGAGCCGAGCGACTGCCGGGACACGGTGATCACGTTGCCGCCGCCGTCGCGCAGGTACGGCTGGTCGCCAGCCAGGTTACCCAGCGACGGGTCCGGCTTGATGGTTACCTTGTCCGCGCCGGCCCCCTTGATCTTCAGCGGCTTGGTGATGGTCAGGCCGTTGCGCGCACCGGTCTGCACCGGGTTGGACGCGTGGTTCACCGGCGTCGACGACTCCTGGTAGACGCCCGCGCACACCACGATGGTGTCCCACGGCGACGCGAAGTCGACGGCCCGCTGGATGGAGGTGAAGTCCGCCGTCGGGCACTGTTTGCGGTCGTCGTCGACCGTCCACGTGGTGTTGCCCTGCGGGTTCGCCACCGGGTCGACGAGCGCGACGTTGCCGGGGGTGTTGTCGTACCCGGCGAGGTAGGTCGCCGGGTCGGGGCCGCCGAGGGCGGACGGGCCGTGACCCGCGCCGTCGGCCCGGTCGCCGTCGGACAGGAGCTGCGCCCCCGCGTCGGATTCCTGGAAGCGTACGTCGGCCAGCTCGATCGAACCGGACTTCGGCAGGTCGCCCACGCCGAAGCGGAGTTCCAGCTTGGCCAGCGCGCCCACGTCGACGCCCTGCGCCGCGAACTCGGCCAGCGGGATCCGGATCTGGTCCAGGACGATGTGGGTGTTCGGGGTGTTCGTGCCGGTCGACATGTGCAGGGCGTTGCCCCAGCGGGGGTCACCGGCGTCGACGGTCCCCTCGTGACCGGCGGCGTCGCGCAGCGCGATCTGGAACCGTTGGGTCGTCGAGGCCGGGTCGTACGACGTGGGTTTCTCGTTGGGCCACACCGGGTTCGTCGGGGTGCCGTTGACGGTGGTGTCCCGGGTGTTGTCGCCCCGGTTGTCGGCCCCCGGGTTGCGGGTGTCGAAGAAGTTCACGGCGGCGCTCAGGGCCAACGCCTTCAGGTGCCGTACGTCGGCGGACGCGGCCGGGATCGCGGCGGTCAGCGACGCGGTCGAACCCGGCTCCCAGGCGAGGGTGAGCTGACGGCCGTAGGAGTGGTTGACCGGGCTGTTCTCCCGGGTGCCGTTCTGCCCGCCGAGCGCTCCCGCCGCCGGCAGCGGGCAGGGCTTGGCGGCGGTCGGCAGCCCCGTCTTGCCGAGCTGCGCCGGGGCGAAGTCCTGCGGCTCCGGGTTGCACCAGTCGTACCCGCCGGAGGTGCTCGCCGGTTTCGGGGTGACCCCGGC
This sequence comes from Micromonospora sp. NPDC049081, assembly GCF_040648835.1. Classification (NCBI taxonomy): domain Bacteria; kingdom Bacillati; phylum Actinomycetota; class Actinomycetes; order Micromonosporales; family Micromonosporaceae; genus Micromonospora; species Micromonospora sp. NPDC049081. Next base: position 26,463 of record NZ_JBEZEK010000019.1, read on the forward strand.
GGCCTGCGCGTACGGGTCGGCGAAGCCGGTGCCGGTCAGGGTTCCGCCGAGGGCGTTACGGGTGAGCGGGTTGTTGACCTCGGGCCGGATCACGTCCACCCGCTCCTGCGGGGCGGCGAAGTAGCTGGTGTTGACCCGTTCGTCGCATCCGATCGCAGTGCCGGACGGGCTGGTCGGGCAGGCCGACGCGGGGACCTGGAGCCCGCCGGGGGTGTTCGCCAGCTCGCCGGTCAGGTAGGGCTGGAACGCGCCCTCGCCGCCGACGTAGCGGCGGAAGAACGCGGCCATCGTCGCCAACCCCAGCTTCTCCTGGTCGCCCATCCGCGCCGGGTCGCCGGAGAACTTGGTGTTCACGGCCGGGTTCAGCGGGTCGGAGTTGTCGATCTTGTAGTTCAGGTCGGGGTCGGTGTAGCTGGCCGCGCCGCTGAGCCGCAGGTTGTTCGGGTGGATGTTGTTCGTCGCGAACGGCGCGGAGTTGCCGCAGGCGGCGTCGTTGTTGGCCTGGCCGTCCGCGCCGCCGTCGGCGTACCAGACGGTGTTGTACCAGTTGTGGATCGCGCCGAGGTGCTCCACCTGGATGCGGGGGAACGGGTCGCCCGGGTTGACGTACTGGCTACGTTCGAAGAGCCGCGCGCCCTGCAGGTTGGACACGTCACCGTCGCACATCGGCAGGATCGACAGGTACGGCATCCCGTACGGGGCCTTGCGCTCGTAGTCCACCGGGGCGAGCGAGATGACCCCGCGCAGCGGGTAACGCGGCCCGTCGGTGCGGATCCGGTTGTAGTCGATGAAGCTCGACACGGCGTCACCGCCGCGCGAGTGGCCCATCAGGCCGATGCGGGTCAGGTCGAGGCGGCCGGCGAGGGTGGTGCCGACGGTGGTGTGTTCGTCGATCGGCAGCCCGCCGGGGCGGTTCGCCGCGCTGAGCGCGTCCAGGGTGGCGGCGATGAGCATCCGGCGGCTGTGCATGCCTTTGCCCTTGTTGCCGTCCTGCCGCATCATCAGCTGGTCCTGGGACACCGAGAAGGCGGTGTAACCCCAGGTGGCGAGGTTCTCCGCGAGGTAGGCGTAGCCGTTCTCGTTGTGCTTGAACTGGGCGCAGGTGAGCTGGGCGGTGTCCTGACCGGAGTCGCACGAGCCGTGGTTGCCGTGCACCAGGACGAGCACCGGCGACGGCGTGGTGCGTCGGGTGAAGTCAGGTGTGTACAGCTGGCCCCGGATCTCGATCCGTTCCGGGGCCTGGGCGGTCCCGGCCGTCGGGTCGGCGCCTGAGGAGTTCGGCTCCTGGATGCTGGCGAGGCCGAGTTTGGCCTCCTGGACGGCCTGGTGGCCGAAGGGGCCACGGGCCGTCGGGTCGGGCAGGTCGGTCGTGGACGCCGGGGGCGGCGCGACCACGGTGGGTGACGCCGCGGCGGCTGGCGCCGCCAGCGCCAGCGGGGCGGTCATCGCGACGATCACCGGGAGGAGTACGCGCATGCTCCTCGATGTTCGTACCGTCAAAGGATTCTCCTCGGAGCGAGTTGAGCGTTCAACGATCGCGAACGCTAACCAGCCCCCGTTTCTCCGAGGTTTCCGTTGACAGCCGTTTTCCGGCTGATCGAATACTGTCCTACCAGGGGAAATGCGCCATCGACGGTGATCCGGCGGGTGATCGGACGGATGCTGGAATTGCGGATGGCCGTCGCCAATCAGGCCACCCGCTCATCCCGGTCACGTCGGGTCAGCGCACCTGAAACCGGTCGTCGGCGGCGAGGGCCGCGAGTCGATCCACCGTGAACGGCAGCGCGGCCAGTTCCGGTTGCCCGTCGCCGAGCCGCCGCGACTGCGCCACGAAGACCACCGCCCCGTCCGGATGCCGGTACGCCGCCCACTGGTCGAACCGGTCGTCGTCGCCGGGGCGGACCACCACCCCGACCTGCGTCGCCCCGACGGTCACCACCTCGCAGTCGCCCGGCATGCCCCAGAACTGCCGGGCCAGCGGGCACGGCTCGGTCGGCAGTTGGTTACCGGCACTGTGCACCTCGACGAGCAACCGGCCCATCCGTTGCCCCTGCTGCAGGGTGAGCGAGGACGTGTAGCTCCACACCTCGACCCCGTTCACCCTGTCGTCGAACTGTGCCTGGTGGTCGCGCAGCAGTGGCCGGCCGGCCGGGGGGTTCGCCGGGTCCGCCGGCACGGTGTAGCCGGCCGGCACCACCGCGACGAGGTCGTCGAGCAGCCGGGCCGCCTGGTCGTACCGGGTGCCGGCCCGGGCCGTCCGGTCCTCCTGGGGTCGACCGTCCGGCCCGGTCGGCCACGCCGGTTTGGTGTCGTGCACCGACGGCGGTGGGACGGGGCCGACGCCCGGGGTGAACCCGTCGGAGCCGGGTGCGCCGACGGCCCCGATGGCCCCGACCCCGACCACCGTCAGCAGCGCCGCCGTCAACCCGACGCCGGCCCAGGTGGCACGACGGCGTACCCGGGCCCGGCGGCCGGTACGCAGCGCGGCGTCCACGCTCAACGACGGCGGTCGGGTGGCGACCGCCATCTCGGTCCGTAGTGCCTCGCGCAACTCTTCGCCGTTCATGGTTGTCCCTTCCGGGCTCCGCTGGGGGTGGGCGACAGGAGGCCGCGCAGGGTGTCCAGGCCACGCGCCGACTGACTCTTCACCGTGCCGGCGGAGCAGCCGAGCAACGCGGCGGCCTCCTCGACGGACTGGTCCTCCCAGTAGCGGAGCACCAGGACGGCCCGTTGTCGTGGCGGTACGGCGGCCAGGGCCTGGAGCAGCACCAACCGGGTCTCCGGTGACTCGGGGGGTGTCGCCCGGTCGGTCTGCTCGTCGCCCACCCGTTCCCGCCGCCACCAGCCGCGCCGCCGTTCGTCGAGGAACGTCCGGACCAGGATCTGGCGTAGGTAGGCGTCCAGCACCTCGTGCCGGGACACCCGGTTCCAGACCAGGTAGAGCTTCGTGAACGCGGTCTGCACCAGGTCCTCCGCCCGGTGCCAGTCGCCGCAGAGCAGGTACGCGGTGCCGCGCATCGCCTCCGACCTCGCCGCGAAGTACGCCGCGAACGCCGTGTCGCGATCACCCATTCAGGCCTCCGATCACCGATTCGAGATAGTCACGCGGTTTCGGGGCGGGGGGTTGCCTGGGCGGGCGGAAAATGTTCACCGGTGGTCCGGTGGTGGCCCGCCCGCGCCGTCGCCGGGCCCACCTGACGCCGCTGCCCGGCCGGTGCGTCACCGGGCCGGGCAGCGAGGTCGGTCCGGCCCCCGGTCGGAGGCCGGGTGCCGGGCGGCGCAGGTAGGTCAGCGCGGGGTGCGTCGGGTCTTCGGCAGGTCGAACTGGTCGGCGGCCTTGCAGTCCTTCTGCCCGCCGATCGCGCGGGGGCCCAGCCGGTCCAGCTCCGCACGGGCCCGACTGCGGCCCAGGTTCCAGGCGTACCACGGGTCGGGCTCGGCGAGGTCGTCGTCGATCCAGCTCAGCGTGCAGCGGCGGACCCGGTCCGGCAGGTTGGCCAGGGCGGGGGTGGCGTCGGCGGAGAGCGCCCGCAGGTACCAGGCGTCGATCTTGCCGGTCTGTTCGTAGCGGGCGATGTTGCGGCGGGCCGCGTAGTCCTCCGGGTTGAGCACGGCCAGGCTGAGCAGCATCACCACGGCCAGCCCGACGGTGACGCCGGGGATCCACCGGCCCCGCCACCGTACCCCCGCCACCAGGATCATCAGGAAGACCGCGCCGAGCAGCAGCTCGAAGGCCATCACGAAGATCCGCTCACCGGTGAAGCTGTAGACCTTCTGGTAGGTGTACATCCGGGACAGTGCCGACACCACGATCACCACGCTGAGCGCGCTGATCAGTCCGAGCAGGACCCGCAGCAGGATCCGTTCGACCCTGGTCTCCCGGCGGGCCCACCGGCTGACCCCGCCCAGCACCGCCACGGTCAGCAGCGTGACCACGGTCAGCTGCCAGAACCCACTGCGGGCGTACTCGGCGTAGCTCAGGCCGGCGGTGCGCAGGACGTGCCGTTGCCCGCCGAAGAGCACGGTGAACTGCACCGCGACGAAGCCGACGAAGAGCAGGGTCAGGGCGGCGATGGCCGGCGCCCACTCCAGGGTCCCCCAGTGACGTCGACCCTCCCGGTCGACCGTCGACAGGTCCGGCGGGGCGGCCAGGGTGTAGGTGGCGGCGACCGCGATCAGCCCACCCACCACGGCCAGGAAGAGCCAGCGGAACACCGTACCGGCGTTGATCTCGGGCACGATCGCGCCGAGGACCTGGTCGAAGGCGGCGTCGGCGGAGGAGAGCAGCAGCCCGAAGACGAGCAGCACCACGGCGGTGGCGGCGACCGATCCGACGACCCGGGGCACCAGCTGGCCGGAGCCGGTGGTGCTCACGTGCCGGCGCACCCAGGGCAGCCCGCGCAGCGCCGCGAACGGGGCCGCGACCAGGCTGAACAGGATCGAACGGACCTGTCTTCCGCCCACGATGGCCAACGTCGCGCAGCCCAGCGCCCCGAGCACGCAGAACGTCACCAACCACCAGGCGTTGCGGAAGGCCAGCACGGCCAGCAACGCCAACGCGCCCGCCGCCCAGCCACCCCGGATCAGACGATCGGTGCGGGTCAGCGTCCCGGTGCTGTGGCGGACGGCGGCGACCACCCCGACGGTCAGGATCAACCAGCCGAGGAACCAGCCGATGCCGGTGCGGCTCAGGGGCACGAAGAACGCCACGCCCAACGCCCCGGCCAGGACCCCCGCCGGCACCGCCCACCCGGTGGCGGGCCGGGGGCCGGGCCACCGGGTGCTGAGGAACGACGGCGGGGGTGAGGTCGGGTGCCAGTTGGCCGGGGGGCCACCCCAGTGCGGAGCCGGCCGCCCACCGGCCGCCGGCCCGGGCGTCCCGGGCCAACCGGGCCCCGCCGTCGCCGTCCCGCCGGTGCCGGGTGTCGCGGGCTGCCCGACCCCGGGCCGGTCGGGCCCGGGGGTCGCCGTCCCGTCGGTGCGGGGCGTCGCGGGCTGGCTGGCCGCGCCCGGCGTCGCCGTGCCGCCGCCGGCCGTCGCGGGTTGGCCGGCCCCGGACGGCGTGGGCCCGCTGGTGGCGGGCGTCGCGGGTTGGCCGGTGCCGGGCTGCGGGTCGCCCACCGTCGAGGTCGGTGGGGTCGGAGCGCCATCGGCCGTGGTGCCATCGGCCGTGGTGCCATCGGCCGTGGTGCCACCGGCCGTGGTGGCGGCGGCAGTGGTGGCGGCGGTTGGAGTGCCACCGGCTGTGGTGCCAGCGGCCGTGGTGGCGGCGGTTGGAGTGCTGCCGGTCGGGGTGGCGGCGGTGCGTGGTGCCGGGACGGTCACCGACCTGGCCTGCTCGCCGACCACCGACCCACCGGACGCAGTCGCCGCCGACACACCGGGAGCCGGCCCACCGGGAGCCGCCGCACCGGGAGCCGACCCACCGGCCGGTTCGTCGCCGGGCGGCGCGGTGGGATCGCCGTCTCCGTGGTCGGCCGGCGCGACGGCGGGCGGGACCGCGACCGGAGTGACGTCGCCTGCCGGCACCAGCGGCAGGAAGATGGCGTACCCGAGGGTGCCGTCCGGAACCTGGACGGGGATGGCCCACCCGGGCTCACCCTCCCGACCGGGCCACCTGATGGCCGGGGGCATCCCCGCCACGGTGGGCATGGTCAGCAGATGGGGCACCCCGTCGGCGGGCGGGGACCCGGGCGGCGGTGGGCTGCCCCCCGGGGAGTCTTTCGTCGGCTCCGGCTCGGACACGGTGTGCTCCTTGATGCGGGAAGTGCGGTCACTGTAGAGCGAACCGGTCCCTGCTGCGGCCCCGTTACCGGCGCGTCGGATCGTCGAACCTTTGCCCGCCCGCATCCGTACCAAGGGCGGGAGGTCGACCAGATGACCGTACGCCGAACGTTCGCCGCGCTCGCGGTCGTGGCGGTGACCGTGCTGCTCCCGGCGGCTCCCGCCGCCGCGCACGGCGCTCCGACCAGCCCGCTGAGCCGTTCGGCGGCCTGTGGCCCGGAGGGGCCGCACGTCTCCACGCCGGCCTGCCTGGCCGCGGTGTCGGCGGGCGCGGCGCTGCGCGAGTGGGACAACATCCGGGTGTACGGCGTGGCCGGCCGGGACCGGGAACGCATCCCCGACGGTGAGCTGTGCAGCGGCGGGCTCTCCGCCTACCGGGGGTTGGACCTGGCCCGGGCCGACTGGCCGGCGACGGAGCTGACCGCCGGGGCGAGGTACACGTTCCGTTACCGGGGCACGATCCCGCACAAGGGCACCTTCCGGCTCTACACCACCCGCTCCGGGTACGACCCGCGGACGCCGCTGCGCTGGGCCGACCTCGACACGATCCCGTTCCTGTCGGTGACCGACCCGCCGTTGCGGGACGGGTCGTACCAGATCCCGGGGCGGTTGCCCGCCGGGTTGACCGGCCGGCACCTGATCTACACGGTGTGGCAGAACTCCGACACCCCGGACACCTACTATTCCTGCTCGGACGTGCTGTTCCGATCGGCGGGCAGGGTGCTCGCGGCTACCCCGACGGACACCCCCCCGACCCCGTCGTCGACCGCTGCGGCGACCGGTGCCGACCCTGACCCGGTGGCCCCCGCCGACGCCACGTCGGACGTCGACGGGTCCGGCGGCGCGGGGGAGGAGGCCGGCGTGCCGGTGGCGTCGGTGACCCAGGTCGGGGGCGGCAACCTGCGGCTGGTGGTGGGCGCGGCGGTGGTGGTGACCGTACTGCTGGTGGCGGCGGTGGCGACCCGGCTGCGCCGACCGGCTCCCGTGCCGCCCGGCCGGCCGTGTGGCGTCCGCAACCACCGTGCCGGCCGCCGCCGCATCTGGTGAGCCCGCCGTGCGGGCCACCCGGGCCCGCATGATCCACACAACGTCGCCCAGGTAGCGGTATCCCCAGGCAGGGCTACCGCTACTTCAGCCGACGCGCCTCGTCCGGGCATCCGCGGCGGTCCCGCCGCGACGTTCGTCTCTACCCCGTCGCCACGGTCGCCCCCGGCCTCGCCCGGCAGTCACCCCCCGGCGGGGCGGGTCAGGGGAGGAGCTGATCGATTTCGGTCAGCTCGTCGGGGGTGAGGTCGAGATGGCGTACGGCGGCGATGTTGCCCTCCAGTTGGGCCACGCTGCTCGCCCCGATGATCACGCTGGTCATCCGGGGGTCCCGCAGCGCCCAGGCGAGCGCGAGCTGGGCCAACGTCTGCCCCCGCCGCCCGGCGATCCCGGCCAGGCCCCGGATGGTGGCCAGCTTCTCCTCGGTCACGTCGTTCTCGTCGAGGAAGACGCTGGTGCGCACCCGGGAGTCGGCGGGGATGCCGTCGAGGTAGCGGTCGGTGAGCAGCCCCTGGGCCAGTGGACTGTAGGCGATGCAGCCCGCACCGACCTCGGCCAGCGTGTCGAGCAACCCGTCGGCCTCGGTCCACCGGTTGAACATCGAGTACGACGGTTGGTTGATCAGCAGCGGCGTACCCAGGTCACGCAGGATCGCGGCGGCCCGCGTGGTCTGCTCCGAGTCGTAGTTGGAGACGCCGACGTAGCGCGCCCGACCGGACCGGACGATGGCGTCCAACGCGCCCATCGTCTCCTCCAGCGGGGTGTCCGGGTCGAAACGGTGGGAGTAGAAGATGTCCACGTGGTCCAGGCCCATCCGCCGCAGCGACTGGTCCAGCGAGGAGATCAGGTACTTGCGGGAGCCCCACTCGCCGTACGGGCCGGGCCACATCAGGTAGCCGGCCTTGCTGGACACCACCAGCTCGTCGCGGTACGGCTTCAGATCGGTGGCGAGCAGCCGTCCGAACGCCTCCTCCGCCGCGCCGGGCGGTGGGCCGTAGTTGTTGGCCAGGTCGAAGTGGGTGACGCCGAGGTCGAACGCCCGGCAGACGATGTCCCGCTGGCGGGCGAAGGGGCGGTCGGGCCCGAAGTTGTGCCACAACCCGAGCGAGATGGCGGGCAGTCGCAGGCCACTGCGCCCACTGCGGCGGTAGGTCAGCTGGTCGTAGCGGTCGTCAGCGGCGAGGTAGGTCACGCCGTCGACCCTAGCCCCGCCGCCCGGCCCGGGCCGGCATGTCGGAAGAGCGATCCCGGTGCCGGCGGCACAGGGCACCCGACCGCGCTAGCGTGGGTCGGGTGACTGCGCCCAACCAGGCTCTCCCGGTCCCGCCCGCCGACCTGCCGGGCACCCTCGGCGCACTGCGCGCCGCCGGACACCGGTACCAGACCGTCAAGCAGGAACTCCGCCACAACCTCCTGGCCCGGATGCGCTCCGGCGAGGACCGTTTCCCCGGCATCGTCGGCTACGACGACAGCGTGCTGCCCGAGGTCGAGCGGGCGTTGCTCGCCGGCCACGACATGGTGCTGCTCGGCGAACGCGGCCAGGGCAAGACCCGACTGATCCGCGCGCTGGTGGCGCTGCTCGACGAGTGGACCCCGGTGCTGCCCGGCTCGGTGCTCAACGAGCACCCGTTGCACCCGCTCACCCCGGCCTCCCGCGCGTCGGTCGCCGAGGCCGGCGACGACCTGCCGATCGGCTGGCTGCACCGTTCGATGCGGTACGGCGAGAAGCTGGCCACCCCGGACACCAGCGTGGGTGACCTGATCGGTGACGTCGACCCGATCCGGATCGCCCAGGGTCGTACCCTCGGTGACCCGGAGACCATCCACTTCGGGTTGGTGCCGCGCACCAACCGGGGGATCTTCGCCGTCAACGAGCTGCCCGACCTGGCCGAGCGGATCCAGGTGGCGCTGCTCAACGTGCTGGAGGAGCGGGACATCCAGGTTCGCGGCTACCAGCTGCGGCTGCCGCTGGACCTGTTCCTGGTGGCCAGCGCCAACCCGGAGGACTACACCAACCGGGGCCGGATCATCACCCCGCTCAAGGACCGGTTCGGTGCGGAGGTCCGCACCCACTACCCGGTCGACCTGGAGCTGGAGCTGGCCCTGATCCGGCAGGAGGCCGACCTGGTCGCCGAGGTGCCGGAGCACGTCCTGGAGGTGCTGGCCCGGTTCGCCCGCGCGGTGCGCGAGTCGCCGTCGGTGGACCCGCGCTCCGGTGTCTCGGCCCGGTTCGCCATCGCCGCCGCCGAGACGGTCGCCGCCGCCGCGTTGCGCCGCGCCGGTCTGCTCGCCGGTCCGGCCGGCGCGTCGGCCGCCGGCTCCGCGTCGGGTGCCGGCGACGCCACGGTACGGCCCGAGCAGCCGGTCGCCCGGGTCGGCGACGCGGTGTCGGTGACCTCGACGTTGCGCGGCAAGGTGGAGTTCGAAAGTGGCGAGGAGGGGCGGGAGATCGAGGTCCTGGCCCACCTGCTGCGGGCCGCCACCGCCGAGACGTTCCTGGCCCGGCTGGCCGGGTTGGACCTCTCCGGTTTCACCGCGCTGGTCGCCGAGGGGGCGGTCATCGAGACCGGTGAGCTGGTCTCCTCGGCGGAGCTGCTGCGTCAGGTCGGCACCGTGCCGGGGCTGGCCAAGGCGCTGGACCGGCTGGGGCTGGGCGACGCGCCCACCCCGGAGCAGGCCGCCGCCGGGGTCGAGTTCGTGCTGGAGGGGCTGCACCTGACCCGCCGGCTCGGCAAGGACGTCACCGATTCCGGTCGTACCGTCTACGGCGGTCGGAGCTGAGGATGGCCGGCAACCGGTTCCGGTACGGCCAGTGGCAGGGCGGCCCCGACCCGCTCGCCCCGCCGTACGACGTGCGTGCCGCCGTGGACTCCGTCGGCGCGGAGGTGCTGGCCGGCGGCAGTCTGCGGGAGGCGCTGCGGGATCTGCTGCGTCGTGGCCCCCAGGGCCGGGGCGGCCTGGACGACCTGGCCGCCCGGGCCCGCCGGCTGCGCCGGGAGGCGCTGCGCCGGGGTGACCTGGACGGCGCGGTGACCCGGTCCCGGGCTTTGCTCGACCAGGCCCTCGCGGCGGAGCGGGACGCGCTGCGTGAGCGCACCGACGACGACGCCCGGTTCGCCGAGGCGGTGCTCGACAACCTGCCCCGGTCCACCGCCCGCGCGGTGCAGGAGCTGGCCGGCTACCGGTGGACCAGCGACGAGGCCCGGCAGGCGTACCAGCGGATTCTCGACGGGCTGCGCGGGGAGGTGCTGGAGCAGCGGTTCGCCGGGCTGCGCGACGCCGCGCGGGCCGCCGGTGACCCGGCCGTGCAGGCGCGGCTCGCCGAGATGATGCGGGACCTCAACGACCTGTTGGCCCGGCACGCCCGTGCGGAGGACACCACCGACGCGTTCGCCGAGTTCATGCGCCGGCACGGCGAGTTCTTCCCGGAGCAGCCGGGCACCGTCGACGAACTGGTCGACGTGCTGGCCCGCCGGTCGGCGGCCGGTGAGCGGCTGATGCGGTCGCTGTCCGACCGGCAGCGCGAGGAGCTGGCCGGGTTGATGCGGCAGTCGCTCGGTGACCGGCTCGCCGGTGAGTTGTCCGCCCTCGACGCCCACCTGCGCGCCCTGCGCCCCGACCTGAACTGGCAGCGCGGCGAGCGGGTCCGGGGCGACCAGCCGCTCGGCTACGGCGAGGCGACGGGGGCGCTGGACGAGATCGCCGAGCTGGACGAGCTGCTCGACTCCCTCGACCAGCAGCAGCCGGGGGCCACCCTGGACGACGTGGACGTCGAGGCGGTCGCCCGGACGTTGGGCCGCGACGCCGCCGACGACGTACGCCGGCTGCGGGAGCTGGAGCGGGAGCTGCGCCGGCAGGGCTGGGTGGGCCGGGCCGCCGACGGGTTGACGCTCAGCCCGAAGGCGTTGCGCCGGTTGGCCGGGACCGCGCTGCGCCGGGTCTTCGCCGACCTCACCGCCGGCCCGCGCGGCCAGCACGACCTGCGTACGGCCGGGGCGGCCGGCGAGGTCAGCGGCGCCTCCCGGCAGTGGGAGTACGGCGACGAGCAGCCGTTGGACGTGGTGCGCACGCTCACCCGGGCGGTCCGCCGGGCCGGCCCCACCGTGCCGCTCCAGCTCGCCGTCGAGGACTTCGAGGTGGTGGAGACGGAACGGCGGGCGTCGGCGGCGGTGGCGCTCTGCGTGGACCTGTCGTACTCGATGGTGTCGCAGGGGCGGTGGGGGCCGATGAAGCAGACGGCGCTGGCCCTGTCGCACCTGATGGCGACCCGGTTCCCGCAGGACGCGTTGCAGATCGTCGGGTTCGGTCGGGAGGCGGTGACGCTGACCCAGCGGGAGCTGGCGGCGGTGGAGCCGGACATGGAGCAGGGCACCAACCTGCAGCACGCGTTGCGGCTGGCCGGCCGGCACCTGCGCCGGCATCCGGGGGCCGAGCCGGTGGTGCTGGTGGTCACCGACGGTGAGCCGACCGCGCATCTCGACCCGGACGACGGCGAGGCGTACTTCCACTGGCCGACGCTGCCCGAGACGGTCCAGGCGACCATCCGCGAGGTGGACCGGCTGGCCCGCGCCGGTGTCACCCTCAACCTGTTCCTGCTGGGCGACGACCCCGGACTGCGGCGCTTCATGGATGCCGTCGCCAAGCGCTCCCGGGGCCGCCTCTTCACCCCCGACCTGGGTGACCTGGGCGAATACGTGGTCTCCGACTATCTCCGCTCCCGCCACACGACCTGACCCCCACCCACCCCCGCGTCGGTCATGCGGTCGTGGCGGACCCCACCACCGCATGATCGACGGCGGGTGGGGGTGGGGGTCGGCGGAAGGTGCGCCGGTAGGTCGAGGGGGAGACGCCGATCCGGGTGTGCAGGTGCTGGCGCAGGGCGGCGGTGGTGCCGAAGCCCGCCCGGCGGGCCACCTGGTCGACGGTGAGGTCGGTGGTCTCCAGGAGGAGCCGGGCGTGGTCGGTGCGCTGCTGGAGCAGCCACTGTGCCGGGCTGAGCCCGGTCTCCGAGCGGAAGTGCCGGGTGAAGGTGCGTACGCTCATCCGGGCATGGGCGGCCAGTTCCCGCAGGGTGACCGGCTCGTGCAACTGCTGGCGGGCCCACTCGCGGGTGGCCGCCGTCCCGCTGGCCGGGCTGCGTGGCACCGGTCGTTCGATGTACTGGGCCTGGCCGCCGTCGCGCCAGGGCGGCACCACGCACCGCCGGGCCGCCCGGTTGGCGACCTCGCTGCCGTGGTCGCTGCGGATGACGTGCAGGCAGAGGTCGATCCCGGCGGCCACCCCGGCCGAGGTGAGCAGCTGGCCGGAGTCGATGAAGAGCACGTCCGGGTCGAGGTCGACCTGCGGGTACAGCCGACGGAACGGTTCGACGTGCGCCCAGTGGGTGGTGGCCCGGTGCCCGTCGAGCAGCCCGGCGGCGGCCAGCGCGAACGCGCCCGTGCAGATCGACATGATCCGGGCGCCCCGGTCGTGGGCCTGCCGCAGGGCCGCGGTCACCGCCGGGTCGACGGTGCCGTCGGTCATCGGCGGGCCGCCGTGCAGGCCGGGCACCACCACCGTGGCGACGGTCGTCAGCAGGTCGAGCCCGTGGTCGGGGAGGACTCGGAAACCCGAGGAGCTGCGGACCGGGTGGCCGCCGGGGGTGCAGGTGTCGACGGTGTAGAGCGGTTGCCGGTCGGCGGTGCAGGCGGCCCCGAAGACCTGGGCCGGGGTGCCCAGGTCGAGGCCGACGACGCCGTCGAGGGCGAGCACGCCGATCCGGTGCGGGACGAGGGTCATGGCCCGATTATTGCGTACGATGGCTTTCCGGCCACTCGTCGCCGGTCTGGTCGGGCCCCGAGACTCGGAGCGTGACCCGAGCCCGTCGTCTCCACCCGGCCTGGACCGTGGCCGCCGTCGCCTTCGTCGCGCTGGTCGGCGCGGCCGGCTTCCGCGCCACCCCGTCGGTGCTGCTGCACCCGCTGCACGCCGAGTTCCGCTGGCCGTTGGCCACCATCTCCGCCGCCGTCTCGGTCAACCTGCTGCTCTACGGCCTGACCGCGCCGTTCGCCGCCGCGCTGATGGAACGGTTCGGCATCCGCCGGGTGGTGACCTGCGCGCTGGCACTGGTGGCGCTCGGCAGCGGCCTGACCGTCTTCATGACGGCGAGCTGGCAGCTGATCCTCTGCTGGGGTGTCCTGGTCGGGCTGGGCACCGGGTCGATGGCGCTGGCGTTCGTCGCCACCGTCACCGGACGCTGGTTCGTCGCCCGGCGGGGGCTGGTGACCGGGGTGCTCACCGCCGGTGGGGCCGCCGGTCAACTGGTCTTCCTGCCGCTGCTCGCGGTGCTGGTCCGCGACCACGGCTGGCGGACGGCGGCACTGGTGGTGGCCGGGGCCGCCCTGGCGGTCGTACCACTGGTGGTGTGGTGGTTGCGGGAACACCCGGCGGACCTCGGCCTGCCCGCCTACGGCGCGACCGAGGTGACGCCCCGGCCGCCGGCAGCCGGTGGGGCCGCCGCGCGGGCCGTCGGCGCGTTCACCGCCGCCGCCCGGACCCGCCCGTTCTGGCTGCTCGCCGGCGGCTTCGCGATCTGTGGCGCGACCACCAACGGTCTGGTCGGCACCCACTTCGTGCCGGCCGCACACGACCACGGGATGCCGCAGACCACGGCGGCGGGCCTGCTCGCCCTGGTCGGGCTCTTCGACATCGTCGGCGTCGTGGCCTCGGGGTGGCTCACCGACCGGGTGGACAGCCGGCTGCTGCTGGCCGGCTACTACGCGCTGCGCGGTCTGTCGCTGTTGCTGCTGCCCAGCCTGTTCACCGGCGGTACCGGGCCGAGCATGCTGGTCTTCGTCGTCTTCTACGGCCTCGACTGGGTGGCGACCGTGCCGCCGACGGTGGCCCTGTGCCGGGAGTACTTCGGCGCCTCGGCGGCGGTGGTCTTCGGCTGGGTCTTCGCCGCGCACCAGTTCGGGGCGGCGGTCGCGGCGACCGGCGCCGGTCTGGTCCGCGACCGGCTCGGTGACTACGCGCTGGCCTGGTATGTGGCGGGGGCGCTCTCGGTCGGCGCCGCGGTGCTGTCGCTGCTGCTGCGCCGACGTCGGTCGCTGCCACCACCGCTCCTGGTGCCGGCCCGCCCCGCCGGGGCGTGGAGCTACCGAGGCTGACCGACGCCGGTCGGGCCTGCCGCCGGTCCGCCGGCCGGACAGCGGGGTCGAGGTCGGTCCGGGCTACGGCCACCCCCGCCGCACCCGTCAGCCGAGTGCCCACTGTTGGCCGGCCGACGCGGTGCAGGTGGCCTGCACCAGGTCGTCGCCGGCCGCGGTGCCGTCATTCCTGACCTGCACGCACTTGCCTGACTGGACGCCGACCAGCAGGACCGGGCCGGTGCCGACCGGGGTCAGCCGCCACTGCTGGTTGGCCTGCCCGTGGCAGCCGAACTGCTGGATCCTGGCTCCGTCGTCACCGCTGCCGCCCTCGACGTCAAGGCACTGGCCGTGCCCGGCGTTGGTGAGCGTCACCAGGTCCGGTGCGACCGGGTTGGCGACCCACCGCTGCTCCGCGCCACCGGTGCAGGGCGCCAACTCGGCGGTGGCCGTCTCACCCGCGCCGTCGGTGCCGACACAGAGACCGGAGGTGACCGCCCGCAGCACGGTCGGCCCGCTGAACGTGGCCGGGGTGGTGGGTGGCGGGGTGGGCGAGGGCGGCGGGGTGGTCGCCGGTGGTGCGCTGGTCTCCGGGGCCGCCGTGGCCGGCGCGGCGGGGGTCGGCGCGGCGGCGGCCGGCACCACCGGCTGGGTCCGCCCGTCGCCGCCGCCCAGCACGCCGGTGGCGAAGAAGACCCCCAGTAGTACGCCGGCCAGCCCGGCGGCCAGCGCGAACCGCATCAGCGGATCACGGGGCAGCCCGGGGCGGGCGGCCCGCCGGGCGCCGTACACGGTGCCGGACGGGTCGCGGTGCGGATCGGGGACGGCCATGCAGGCATGGTGACCCACCGGGCGGGCCGACGGCCAGTCGGCCCGCTCCCGAGAGGGATCAGTCGACGACCCGGACGTCCTTCCAGAACGCCACCCGGTCGCGGATCTGCTCCGCCTCGGGCTTCGGGTCGGGGTAGTACCAGACCGCGTCGGGGCTGGTCCGGTCACCGTCGGTGAGGGAGTAGTAGGAGGCGGTGCCCTTCCACGGGCAGACCGTCCGGGTCGTCGACTCGGTGATCAGGTCGTCGCGCAGGGTGCTGCGGGGGAAGTAGTGGTTGCCCTCCACCAGGACGGTGTCGTCGCTCTCGGCCACGACCTGGTCGTTCCACACGGCTTTCGGCATGCCACCACGCTACGCCCCACCCCGGTCGATGCTCCCGCACCCCTCGCCGCCGGCGGTTCCGGCCGGTGCCCGGGTGCCGGCCGCCGGGCCCCGCCCCGCACCCGCCTCCCGGAGGGCTCGGCTGATCCGAAACGGCCAGCGGTGGGGTCCCCCCAGAACGGCGCTTCGCGCGTAAAGTGATCTCATGCGCGCGCAGCGTGATCATGAACTGGCGGTGGACGCGTTGCGGCGGTCGTACGCCGCCGTGCCTGCGGGGCAACCCGTTCGACTGGCCAAACGCACCTCCAACCTGTTCCGGCCCCGGTCGGCCACCGGCGTGCCCGGCCTCGACGTCAGCGGGCTGGACGGCGTGCTGTCGGTCGACCCGGTCACCCGCACCGCCGAGGTGCAGGGCATGTGCACCTACGAGGACCTGGTCGACGCGACCCTCCCGCACGGGCTGATGCCGCTGGTCGTGCCCCAGTTGCGCACGATCACCCTGGGCGGCGCGGTGACCGGGCTGGGCATCGAGTCCACGTCGTTCCGCAACGGGCTCCCACACGAGTCGGTCGTCGAGCTGGACGTCCTCACCGGTGCCGGCGAGGTCGTCACCGCCCGGCCGGACGGCCCGCAGGCCGACCTGTTCGCCGCGTTCCCCAACTCGCTGGGCAGCCTGGGGTACGCCACCCGGCTGCGCATCGAACTCCAGCCGGTGGGGCGGGCGGTGGCCCTGCGCAACATCCGGTTCACCCGGCTGGAGGAGCTGACCGACGCGGTCGCCGAGGTGACCGCCAAGGGGGAGTGGGAGGGGCGGCCGGTCGACGCGATGGACGGCGTGATGTTCAGCCCCGGCGAGTCCTACCTGGTGCTCGGCTCCTTCACCGACGAGCCCGAACGACTCAGCGACTACACCGACCAGGACATCTACTACCGGTCGCTGCGTCGCCGGGTGCGGGACACCCTGGGCACCTACGACTACCTGTGGCGGTGGGACACCGACTGGTTCTGGTGCTCGGCCGCGTTCGGCGCGCAGCATCCGGTGGTGCGTCGGCTCTGGCCGGCCCGCTGGCGGCGCAGCGACGTCTACCACCGGCTGGTCCGGCTGGAACACCGGCACCAGGTGGCCGCCCGGGTGGACCGGTGGCGGGGCCGGCCGGCCCGGGAACGGGTCGTGCAGGACGTCGAGATCCCGCTCGACGGCACGGCCGACTTCCTACGCTGGTTCGACCGGAACGTCGGGATGACCCCGGTGTGGCTGTGCCCGTTGCGGCTGCGCGAGCCCGCCGGTCCCGGTTCGGCCCGGGCGTGGCCGCTCTACCCGCTGCGCCCCGGCGTGACCTACCTCAACATCGGCTTCTGGGGCACCGTCGAGGTCGTGGACGGTGCCGCCGACGGCGACGTGAACCGCTCCATCGAGCGGGCGGTGTCGGAATTCGGTGGACACAAGTCGCTCTATTCCGACGCGTACTACGACCGGGCGGCCTTCGACCAGCTCTACGGCGGGGAGACCTGGCGTGTGGTGAAGGACCGCTACGACCCGGACCATCGGCTCACCGGACTCTACGAGAAGGCGGTTGCCCGAAAATGAGCCTGACCGACCGAGAACAGGGGGCGGCGAGCGCCCCGGCCAGCCCGCCGGCGGGAAGTCGGCCCGGCCCGACCGTCGCCGACGTCGTCCGCGCGGTCACCACCCATGACCTGCCGGTCCGCGTCACCGGCTACGACGGCAGCGCGATCGGCCCGACCGACGCCGGGATCACCCTCGACATCCGCTCCGAACGGGGCCTGTCCTACCTGCTCACCGCCCCGGGCGACCTGGGCATGGCGCGGGCCTACGTCAGCGGCGACCTCGGGCTGGGCGGGGTGCACCCCGGCGACCCGTACGAGGCCCTGCGGGTGCTCCTGGACCTGCGGCTGCGGGTGCCCTCGGTGGCCGAGGGGTTGGCCCTGGTGCGTGGCCTCGGCTGGGAACGGCTGCGGCCCCCACCGGCGCCACCCCAGGAGGCACTGCCCCGCTGGCGGCGGGTGATGGGTGGGCTGCGGCACTCCCGGGGCCGCGACAGCACCGCCATCTCGCACCACTACGACGTGTCGAACGCCTTCTACGAGAAGGTGCTCGGCGACTCGATGACGTACACCTGCGCGGTGTACCGCAGCCCGACCGACACCCTGGAGCAGGCCCAGGCGGCCAAGTACGAACTGGTCGCCGGCAAGCTGGCACTCCAGCCGGGGATGCGCCTGCTCGACGTGGGCTGCGGCTGGGGCGGCATGGTCCGGCACGCCGCCCGCGAGTACGGCGTCAAGGCGATCGGGGTGACCCTGTCCCGGGCGCAGGCCCAGTGGGCGCAGGAGGCCATCGCGCGGGAGGGGCTGACCGGCCTGGCCGAGGTGCGCCACCTCGACTACCGCGACGCGCCCCGGGAGCAGTTCGACGCGATCTCCTCGATCGGGCTGACCGAACACATCGGGGTGCGCAACTATCCGGCCTACTTCCGGGCCCTGCGGGACCGGCTGCGACCCGGTGGCCGGTTGCTCAACCACTGCATCACCCGGGCCGACAACCGGGCCCCGCACCGCTCCGGCGCGTTCATCGACCGGTACGTCTTCCCCGACGGCGAGCTGGCCGGGCCGGGCCGCCTGGTCGGCGAGGTGCACGACGCCGGCTTCGAGGTGCACCACGAGGAGAACCTGCGGCAGCACTACGCGCTGACCCTGGCCGCCTGGTGCCGCAACCTCGTGGCGAACTGGGATTCCTGCGTCGCCGAGGTGGGCCTGGGCACCGCCCGGGTCTGGGGCCTCTACATGGCGGGGTCGCGGCTGGCCTTCGAGCGTAACGGCATCCAACTGCACCAGGTGCTGGCGACCCGTAACGCCCCGCACGGCGTGAACGGCTACCCGCTGCGCCCGAACTGGACGCCCTGACCAGACCGCGCGGCACGCCCCGACCGCACGCGCCGACGCCCTGACGAAAGCCGCGCCACCTCGGCGCGGCTTTCGTCGGTCCGATTGACAAGGAGAATTTTTACGTACAGGATTGTTTTTGAGATGAGAGACGTCCTGTACCTGGAGCAGATCGAGCAGGCCGAGACCCTGCTCAAGCCGCAGCGCGTGGACGTGCTGCGGCAGTTGGCCGAGCCCCGCACCTGCACCGAGGTGGCGGCCCGGCTGGAGCAGACCCCGCAACGGGTCTATTACCACGTCAAGCAGCTCGCCACGGCCGGCCTGGTCGAGCAGGTGGCCAGCCGGAAGGTGCGCGGTATCAGCGAGGGCATCTGGCAGGCCGTCGCCCGGTCGTACTGGCTCTCGCCCCGGCTGGTCGGCCGGATCGGCGGCGTCCGCCGGGCCTCCGACGAGCTGAGCCTGGGCCACCTGCTCGACCTGATGGAGGAGGTGCAGGCCGACGTCGCCGCGCTCGACCGGAGCGTGCCGGAGTTGCCCTCGATCGGGGTGTCCGGCGAGATCCGGGTGCCGGCCGAGCGCCGACAGGAGTTTCTGCACGACCTGCAGTCGACATTGCAGGACCTGTTCACCCGCTACGGCGGCGTCGAGGGGGACGCCTTCAAACTCGCCGTGGCCTGTTACCCCAAGGGGGAAGAGCATGGCTGAACCACTCACGCTGGGCGTCCGGCTCGCCGCGCCGGTGGAGGCCGTCTGGCGGGCGCTCACCGACCCGGCCGAGCTGCGCGTCTGGCTGACCGAGCTCGCCGAGGTCGAGCTGCCCGGCCGGTACGAGTTCTGGGGTCGGCACACGCCCGAGGGCGACGCGCCCCACCAGCGGCTGCGGCACGCCGACCCGTACACGCTGCGCTTCGACTGGCTGCTCGACGGGGTCGAGACGACCAGCGAGCTGCGCCTGACGGCGCAGGGGCCGGACACCACGTCGCTGACCCTCAGCCAGAGCCACTTCGACTTCGCCGAGGCGATGGACGGCAGCAGCATCCGTGGCGTCCTGCAGACCTGGTGGTCGCTGTCGATCGCCAACCTCGCCGCGCACCTGGAGGGCCGCCCGCTGCTGCCGAGGACCGACTTCACCTCCACCGACCTGCGCGGTGAGCTGACCATCGCCGCGCCGATCGACCGGGTCTGGACCTCGCTGACCGACTCCGCGCAGGCCAGCGCCTGGTTCGGCTACCCGATCGGCATCGAGCCCTGGGTCGGCGGCCGGTACGCCATGGGCGGCTTCGACAGCGGATATGCCGCGAAGGTGATCGACCTGGAGCCCGGCCGGAAGATGTCGGTGGACTGGGGGCCGGTCGGCGTCACCACCTGGGAGCTGGCCGAGTCCGGCGGAAAGACGCGGCTCACCTTCGTGCAGAGCGGCTTCGACGAGGGCAACCCGCCGTACGCGGCGTGGAGCGGGTCGGTGGCCGGCCTGTCCGAGCTGCGCCGCTTCCACGAGATGGCCGACTGGCAGCCGATCTGGGTGGCCGAGGAGATCCACACCGGTGCCCCCGGCACCTGAACCACCACCACCCCGCACCTGCGCCCGGGCCGGTCTTCGAGGTTCGGGCGCAGGTGCGGGGTGGGCGCGGCCGTTTCTGGCCTGTCCCTGGCCGGAGTGGCCCGGCCCGGACCGCCAGGCGGTGGCGTCATGCAGGCGACTCCTGTAGAGCTGATGACGTTGCCGATTCACGGGTGGCAGGGCAGGACACACCGGGTCCCGCCCACCATGCACGGCGGACGCACAGGCACGCCACAAGGGGGCCTCAGCGCGGCGCGGCACGGTGGCTCCATCGCCGTACCGAGGAGGGCCCATGCCGCACCCCGACAACCACCGCCACCGGTCCGACAGCCACTGGCCCGACCGTCTTCGGCCCGGCCGGTCGATCCTCGTCGAGGGGCGGTGACCTGGTGTCCGACACCATGCTGCGCCCGGTATCGGTAACCGGCGACCCGACCCCACCGGCTGGCCCGACCCCACCGGCTGGCCCGACCCCACCGGCTGGCCCGGTATCCGAGCCGCCACCGCCGTCCCTACCCGCACCGCCGCCGTTCTCGCCACCGCAATCGTCGCCGTCCTCGCCGTCGCTGTCGCCGTCGCGGTGGCGTCGACGGGTGGTGGCCGGCGGCGCGGCGATGGCGCTGATGCTCGCGGGCGGCGGCACCGGCGCGCTGGTCGTGGACCGGTTCACCGCCCCGGCTTCGTCCGTCACTCGCACGACGGCCGCCGCCCCGGTCTCCGCCGCCACCATCGACTCCCTCGCCACGGTGGTCGCCGTCGTGTCGCCCAGCATCGTCACCGTCGAGGTGACCGGGGCCCGGGAGTCCAGCCTCGGATCCGGCGTCATTCTCGACACCGACGGACTCGTCCTCACCAACCAGCACGTGGTGGACTCCGGCGGCCAGGTCGACGTGACCCTCTCCGACGGCCGTACCGCCCCGGCGACCGTGGTCGCGCAGGACGCCACGGCGGACTTGGCGCTGCTGCGGGCGACCGGGTTGTCCGGGCTCACCCCGGCGACGCTGGGCAGCGACTCGACCCTGACCGTCGGGGACACCGTGCTGGCGTTCGGCAGCCCGCTCGGGCTGGCCGGGACGGTCACCTCCGGAATCGTGTCGGCCCTCCACCGGTCGGTGGACGACCTGTCCGGACTGGTACAGACCGATGCGGCGATCAACCACGGCAACTCCGGCGGCGCGCTTGTCGACACCGCCGGGCGGGTGGTGGGCATCAACGTCGCGATCGCCACCACCGGAGAGGACGAGGGCAGCGTCGGCCTCGGCTTCGCGATCCCGGTGGACACCGTCCGCCAGGTCGTCGCCCGACTGACCGCGAGCTGACCCGCCCCGCTTCCCGGTCAGCGAGACAGGGCCAGACCAGTGGGGGCAGGGTCGGACCGGCAGGGCGGGGCCGGGCCGGCCGAGGCGGGGGCGGTTCAGCGGGGCGGGGTCAGCCCGTCCGCGCGGCGCAGCAGGGCCCGGCGTTCGGCGGCCGAGCCCACCAGGTCGGCGGCGGCCCGGAACAGGAGGGCCGCCCGGACCGGGTCGCCACTGCGGGCGGTCAGCTCCGCCTCCACCGCCAGCGCCGGCGGGTGGCCGTCCAATGCCCCGTCGGCGCGGGCCTCGGCGAGCAGGGCCAGCCCGGCCGCGGGGCCGTACGCGTAGCCGTGGGCCACCGCACGGTTCAACCCGATCACCGGGGTGGGCCGCAGCCGCGACAGTTCGTCGTACCAGTGGGCGATGGCCGGCCAGTCGGTACGGCCGGCGTCCGGCGCGGTGGCATGGCAGGCGGCGATCCGGGCCTGGAGCAGATACGGGCCGGGCCGGTCGGTGCAGGCCGCGCCCGAGGGGCTGGCGGCCCTGGCCGAGGCTGACGGGCTGTCGGCGGGGACCGTGGTCGACGGGCTGTCGGCCTGGGCCGGTGCCGACCGGCGCTCGGCGCGGGCCAGGGCGGTCAGGGCCTCGGCGATGGCGGCGTGGTCCCAGCGGGAGCGGTCCTGCTCGGCGAGGGTGAGCAGGTCACCGGCGGCGTCGCGGCGGGCAGCCCGGCGGGAGTGCTGGAAGAGCAGCAGCGCACACAGGGCGGCGACCTCCGGCTCGGCCGGCATCAGCTCGTCGAGCAGCCGCGCCAACCGGACCGCCTCGTCGGCGAAGGCGGGCTCGCCGTCCGCGTCGTACCCCCGGGTGAAGAGCAGGTAGAGCACGGCCAGGACGCCCGGCAGCCGCTCGGCCAGCGCGGACCCGGTCGGCACCCGGTAGGGGACGCCTGCGGCGGTGATCCTGGCCTTGGCCCGGGTGATCCGCCGGGTCATGGTGGACTCGCCGACCAGGAAGGCCCGCGCGATGTCGGCGGTCGGCACCCCGGCCACGGTACGCAGCGTCAGCGCCACCCGGGCCTCCAGCGTCAGCGCCGGATGGCAGCAGGTGAACACGAGCCGCAACCGGTCGTCCACCACGTCCTCCGGATCGTCCGGGGTGGGGTGCTGGTCGGTGAGCACCGCCAGCTCGCGTAGTTTGCGGCGTTCCACGGTGGCCCGCCGAAGCACGTCCGTCGCCCGGTTCCGGGCCACCGTCATCAGCCAGCCGCCCGGATTGCCCGGCACGCCGTCGCGGGGCCAGCGCTGCACGGCGGCCACCAGCGCCTCCTGGGCGCAGTCCTCGGCGAGCGTCCAGTCCCCGGTCACCCGGATCAGCGCGGCCACGATCCGCGGGTACGCCTCGGCGCCCGCCACCGCGACCGCGCCGACCGGGTCCCCGGCGACCGGGCCCGCCGGCCCACCCCCGTGGTGCGGGCCCGGCGGTCCGCACGGGTCGACGGCCGTGGCCCTCAGAGGTCGACCAGGGGACGCAGTTCGAGCCGCCCCTCGTAGGCCATCGGGTGGCGACGGGCCACCTCCACCGCCTCGTCGAGATCGGTGCACTCCAGCAGGTCGAAGCCCACGATCACCTCCCTGGTCTCGGCGAACGGCCCGTCGGTGAGCAGCAGCTCACCGTCGCGTACCCGGACGGTGGTGGCCGCCGACACGTCCGCCAGCCGGCTACCCAGCACGCGCTGCCCGCTGCCGTCTCGCTCGGCGACCCATGCCTCGATGTCGGGGGCGGCCTCCGGGTCGGTGTCCGGCGCGGTGTCGGTGCAGACCAGCATCAGGTACTTCATCGGGACGCTCCTCGGTGTCGTTGTCGTCACCGGCGTGACGTTCGGGAGGCACGGTTCCGGACAGCGGTGGGCAGGATTTTTCCGCCGGTGGTTCCCGGGGTGTCGGGCGGGGTAATGCCGGGCGATGTTCTTCATCTTCGGACTCCGCACCAAGGTCACCCGGTCGGGGGTGATGACCGCCGTCTGCCGGCACTGCGGCAACCAGGCCGCGCAGGTGATCAGCCGCCGGTCGACGAAGTTCACCCTGTTCTTCGTCCCGCTGATCCCGATCCGGACGAAATACGTGCAGCAGTGCTCGTTCTGTGGCGTCGAGTACGCCGTCGACGCCGACGAGGCCCGCCGCCTCCCGGTCGGCTGACCGTGGCCCGTTTCCTCTGCTGGCTGGTCGGCCGCCCACCGGGCCCGCCGACCGTGCCGGTGCCCGCCGCCTCCCGCCCACCCTGCACCCCCGGTCGTCGCCCGTCGCGCCGCCGCCACCGGCCGGCCGCCGGTGCCCGTTCGCCCCGTTCGCCCTGGAACCGGTCCGCCGGCCGCTGACCCGCCCGCGCCACCCCGCACCGTCGGCTGTCGGCCGGGGTCGGTCGGGGCCGCTATCGTGGCCTGTCGTGACGAGCACCGCACGACGCCTGGCCGCGATCCGGGGCGACGCGCCCCCGAAACGCCACAACGCCCGGACGATCGCCGCGCTCACCGGCAACCCCGGCTGCGCCCGGCGGGCCGTGCTGGACGGGGCCGGGGTGGACAAGTCGGCGCTCGCGCAGCGGGTCGGCTTCCCCGCCCGGTTCGGCCAGTCCCGGTTCGCCATCACCCGGGGCAACGCGTTCGAGGCGCAGGTCAAGGCGGACGGCGGGGCGGAGCTGCTACGGCTGGTCGCGACGCGGTTGGGCGTACCGGTGCCGCAGCGGGCGAGCTGGACGGACCTGGGTGGCGCGGACGACCTGCCGGACCGGCGGGAACGGTCCCGGGCCGCGTTGACCGCCACCGGGCCGGACGCGGCGCTGTTCGACCATCCGCTGCTCGGCCTGGACGTCGCCGGTCAGCGGGTGCACCTGGAGCCGGACCTGGTCGCCGCCCGGCTCGGTGGCCGGTTCCACGTCGTGGAGATCAAGTCGTTCCCGGTGATCGACGGCCAGGCCGACCCGGCGAAGGTGTCCGCCGCCGCCGTCCAGTCGGCCGTCTACGTGCTGGCGCTGCGGGAGCTGCTCGCCGCCGAGGGGCGGGACCCGGAGTCGGTGTCACACGAGGTGGTGCTGGTCTGCCCACGTGACTTCGCCAACCAACCGGTGGCCAGCCTGATCGACGTGCGTAAGCAACTGCTGGTGCTGCGTCGCCAACTGGACCGGATGGCCCGGCTGGACGACCTGCTCACCGCCGTACCGGCCGGCTTCACCGCCGATCCGGCCGCCGATCCGGCGATGCTGACCGCCGCGCTGCGTACCGTGCCGGCCCGTTACGCGCCGGACTGCCTGGCCGGCTGCGAGCTGGCGTACTTCTGCCGGGACGAGGCGCGCGGGCAGACCGGCGCGCTGGGTCGGCCGGTGCGGGAGGCGCTCGGCGGGATCGCCGAGGTGACCGAGGTACTGGCCCTGGCGACCGGCGAGCGGGCCGCCGACCCGGAGCGGGAGGAGGCCGCCGCGCTGCTGCGGGCCGCCGCCCGGTTGCGCGCCGACGCCCTCGCCGGCCACCACGCATGAGTACGCTGCGCGCGCTGGCCCGGGCGCAGGCCGTCGCCGCCGGGGTGGCCCAGCCGGTCGCCACGGTCCGGCACCTGCACCTGGCGCAGCGCCCACTGGTGCTGGTGCCGCTGGCGATGGCCGGTGAGGCGCACGCCCCGCTCGCCGCGTTGGTCGGCACCGCCCCCGACGACGCCCGGTTGCTGATCGTGCCGCAGCCCCGCAACCGGGACCAGCGGTTCCGTTTCGTCACCGAGCTGGCCGGGATCGTGCTGCCCTGGCTGGACGACTTCCGGGGCGTGGCGGAGGCGGTGGCCGTGGACCGGGGACGTGACGTCCGCTACCGCTACTCCGACGCCCCGCAGCTGTGGGTGCCGAACCCGGCCGGGATCACCTTCCTGCGGCTGCTCGGCCGGTCCACCCGGTTCCGCCGGCCGGACGGCGACTATCCGGTGCACCCGGCGGTGCCGCTGCTCGGCCGCTGGCTGACCTTCTTCGCCGAACGGGCCGAGCAGCCCGGCTCGTCGGCGCTGCTGGCGATGACCGACGCGCTCACCCTGCACTGGGCGACCGGGCAGAGCGCGGTGGAGGACCTGCACCTGCCGGCGCTGCTCGGCTGGATCGACCCGCCGGCCGGCTGGACCGGTGCGGCAGCCGCCGCCCGGGCGGAGGACCCGGGGGTGTGCCCGCCGGCCGGGCCGGCCACCGACCCGGAGTTCGACAACGCGGCGCTCGCCCCGGCGATGGTCGCCTGGGCGGCGGCCGACGACGACCCGGCCGCGCGCGACGAGGCGTACGCGGAGCTGGTGGGGTTGCTGCGCGGGCAGCTCGCGCCCACCTGGGAGCTGATGTGGCGTGGCCTGGGGTTGCTCGGCGCGCTGCCACCGGGGGCCCGGGTGGCCGGGCGGTGGGCCGGTGACCGGGACGCCTTCACCTCGTATGCCGAGCATCTCGACGCCGACGGCGGGCCGCAGCCCCGACACGACGGCGCGGTCGCGGCGGCGGTCCGGCTGCACCGGCTGGAACGCGCCGCGACCAGCTACGCCGTGCAGCGCGCCTACGACGACCCGTTGGTGATGGCCGAGCACCGGCTGACCGGGGAGGCGTTCGTCGGTGACGTGACGCTGGCCGACCCGGCGCGGGTGGACGACAGCGGCAAACGACCGGTGCTGCGGCCGAGGATCCAGGTGGTGACCACCGAAGCGGTCCGGGTGCCGGTCGGGGCGACCCTGTGGTCGACGGCGCGGCCGGGGCAGAAGGCGAAGGTGGTCTTCGTGACCCCGGCGGCGGACGGCCGGACCGAGGTGGTGCTGGAGTTGTCGGGCGGGATGGGCCGGGGGCTGACCGCGCCGCCGGGCACCGTGCCGCAGGTGGGGGAGCGGCTCTGCCTGACCACCCTGTCGGAGGCGTTCCTGCCGGCCGGCGCGTTTCCGACGGCGGACGAGACACCGTGGACGCACGGCGGGCCACCGCTCACCGACCCCTCGTCCGGGCTGTCCCCAGTGGTCGGATAACCGACCCGGTGAGTGTGGCGGCTACCCGCCCGGCTGGCTAGGCTTCGATGGTTCGCCGTCCGTGGCCCGTCCGCACGGTCGAGGTGCGCGTTGGAGAGAGAGCCGGAGCGATCACCGTGCTACCCCAGGACGCCGTCTCCGGCGCCCCGACCCGACCGCTGGCCCTTCCCCGGGTGGGTGCGATCGTCGCCGCGGTGGTCGTCGTGCTGGAGCTGGGCTGGCTGCTCGCCGCGCTGCCCGGGGCGGCCCTGGCCAGCGACGTGACCGCCACGGCACTGGCGAGCTGGGCAAGTTACGCCTGCACCCGGACGATGCGTCGGCACCCCGCCCCGCTGCGCCGGTTCTGGGCGCTGCTCGCCCTCACCATGGGCCTGGCGGCCGCCGGTCGGCTGCTGTGGACGGTGGACCGGCTGCGTGCCGACGAGTTGCCGCACACCCCGCTGATCGGGGCGGTCTTCACCGCCGGCATCGTCACCGGCACGGCCGCGTTGCTGGCCGCGCTGACCGCACCACGCAGTGTGGTCGGCCGGGCCCGCACCGTGCTGGACGGGGTGATCGTCGGACTGGCCCTGATCCCGATCGGCTGGGTGGTGGTGTTCCGCGACATCGCCGCCGCCGACCTCGACGATCCGCTGCGGACCCTCGGCCTGCTCTACCCGATGATCGACCTGATGCAGTTGACCATCCTGGTGGCGGTCGCCGGCTCGGCCCGACCGGTGTGGCCGCCGTTGACCCTGATCGGGGCGAGCCTGGTCACCCGGGCCGGCGCGGACGCCGTCTACGTCTCGCTGGTCGCGCACGGCACCTACGCCCCGGGGCACCCGATCGACGTCTGCTGGCCGCTGAGCTACCTGCTGATCGGCATCGCCACCACCCGACCACCGCCGCCGACCTGCGACGGCGCCGAGGAGATCGGCGAGTCCCCGCTCCCGTCGTGGTGGCGGGTGGCGCTGCCCTACCTGCCGGTCGGCGGGGCGATCATCGCGGTGGTGCTGGCCCGCCGACCCACCGGGCAGACCCCGCCCCTGGTCTTCGTCGGCATGATGACGCTGCTCGGGGTGCTCGCCCTGCGGCAGGGGCTGGCGGCCAACGAGAACCTGCGGCTGGTGGCCCGGCTGCGTCGGCTCGCCTACGCCGACCAGCTCACCGGCCTGCCCAACCGGCTGATGTTCAACCGGCGGCTGCGCCAGGCCCTGCGCGAGGGGCCGCCGGTGGCCGTCCTGCTCCTCGACCTGGACGGCTTCAAGCAGGTCAACGACCGGTTCGGGCACGCCACCGGCGACACCCTGCTGTCCAGCATCGCGGTCCGGATGCGGGCGGCCGTCGGTGGCGACGGAACCATCGCCCGGCTCGGTGGCGACGAGTTCGCCGTGCTGGTCGCCGGTGACCGCCCGGTCGCCCCGGAACGGCTCGCCGAACGGCTCCTCGCCGCCCTGGAGCCGTCCGTCGGCGAGGAGGACGTCGGGGTGCACCCGTCGGCCAGCATCGGCATCGCCGAGTTCGGCCCGCAGCACGCCTCCCACACCGACCTGCTGCGCGACGCCGACATCGCCATGTACGCGGCGAAGGCCGCCGGGAAGTCCGCGTACCGCACCTGCACGCCCGCGCTGCGGGAGTCGGCGGTCAGCCGGGCCGAGCTGATCGCCGACCTGCGACGCGCCGTCGACGAGCGGCAACTGCACCTGGAGTACCAGCCGATCGTCGACCTGGCCACCGGCGTGGTCCGCAGCGCGGAGGCGCTGGTCCGCTGGCGGCACCCCCGGCTCGGCCTGCTCGCCCCGGCGGCGTTCCTGCCGCTGGCGGAGGAGACCGGGTTGATCGTGCCGATCGACCGGTGGGTGATCCACGAGGCGTGCCGGGCCGCCGCGACCTGGCGGGCCCTGGTGCCCGAGGCGACCGTGGCGGTCAACATCGCCGCCGCGCACCTGCGCCGCCCCGACCTGATCGCCACCGTCACCGCGGCCACCGCCACCGCCGGCCTGGCGCCCCGCGCGCTCACCCTGGAGCTGACCGAGTCGGCGCTGATCGACGGCAGCGAGGCGGTGCTGGAGCGGCTCGCCCAGCTCCGGGAGTTGGGCATCCGGATCGCCATCGACGACTTCGGCACCGGTTACTCGTCGCTGAGCTACCTGCACCGCATCCCCGCCACCGACCTCAAGATCGACCGGTCGTTCGTGGCCCGGCTGGACACCGACGCGCGGGCGTACGCCACGGTCGAGATGGTCACCCGGTTGGCCGGGGCCTTCGACATGGAGGTGGTGGCCGAGGGGGTGGAGACCGAGGGGCAGCACGCGGCGGTCACGGCGATCGGCTGTGTCCACGGCCAGGGCTACCGGTACGGCCGCCCGGGCCGGTTGGCCGCCCTGCACACCCCACGCTGACCCACCCGGCCTTCCGCCCTCCCCGGCCCGCCCCTTCCGGAGCGCCCGTTGCAGCGCGATGCTTCCGGCCCGCCCTTTCCGCCTGCCCTTTCCGGCCCGGCGCTTCCGGCCTGCCCGTTCCGGCCCGGCGCTTTGTGGTGCGGTGCGGTGGCGCGGACCCACGGGTCGGGGACGCGGCGCAGAATCGGGCTTGACCCTCACGTCGCGGCAGGCCGGAACCTTGGTGTCGGAAAGGAGGAGACCATGGCGTACACGGTGGGTCAGGTGGCGAAGGCGGCCCGGGTGACGGTCCGGACGCTGCATCATTACGACGAGATCGGGTTGCTCTCGCCGAGCGGCCGGACGGCGGCCGGCTACCGCCGCTACGACGACGCGGACCTGGAGCGGTTGCAGCACGTCCGCTTCTACCGGGAGCTGGGGTTTCCGCTGGAGGAGATCGCGGCGATCCTCGACGACCCGACCGCCGACCCGGCGGCGCACCTGCGCCGGCAGCACGACCTGCTGACCGGGCGGATCGGGAAACTCCAGGAGATGGTCGCGGCGATCGAGATCGCGATGGAGGCGAGACGGATGGAACTCAAACTGACCCCGGAGGAACGGTTCGAGGTCTTCGGTGACGTCGACCCGGAGGAGCACGCCGAGGAGGCCCGGGAGCGCTGGGGCGACACCGAGGCGTACCGGGTGTCGACCCAGCGGGCGGCGAACTACTCGAAGGAGGACTGGCTGCGCCTCAAGGCGGCGCAGGAGGAGTGGGGCGGGCGGATCGTGGCGGCGCTGACCGCCGGGACGCCTGCCGACTCGGCGGAGGCGATGGCGCTGGCCGAGGAACACCGGCAGCTCATCGTCGGATGGTTCTACGACTGCTCGTACGAGGTGCACACCGGGCTGGCCGACATGTACCTGGCCGATCCCCGGTTCACCGCCTACTACGAGGCGATCGTGCCGGGGCTGACGGAGTACCTGGCGGAGGCGATCCACGCCAACGCGATCAGCCGGGCCTGAACGGTGCCGCCTGCGGTGGGCGAGGATGGGGGTTCGTCCCGCCCACCCACCGGAGGTCGTCCGTGTTCATCGTCGCCGGAAGTCTCTACGTCGATCCCGCCGAGCGGGACACCTACCTGGCCTCCTGCGTGGAGGTGGTCCGGCAGGCCCGCTCGGCGCCCGGCTGCGTCGACTTCGCCATCGGCGCCGACCTGGTCGAGCCGGGCCGGATCAACGTCTACGAACGCTGGGAGTCCGACGACGAGCTGCTGGCGTTCCGGGGGTCCGGCCCGGAGCAGGAGCAGGTCGCGACGATCCGTGGCGCGGAGGTGCACCGCTACCGCATCTCCGCCGTCGAGGCCCCCTGACCGGCCCCGGCCTGTCGTTTCTGCCGGGGCACACCCGGTTCCGGTGGCCCCCGGTGCCCCGGCGGTGGTCGCGGCGTCCAGTCGCCGGACCGGTCGGAGGGCCCGGGTGTACGCGGGTCGGACCCGTCGTCGCCCGGGCCGGACCGGTGCGGTCGGGGGTGGCCGGTCGGCGGCCGGGTGCCGGGCTAGGCTGGCGCGACCGCTCTGTCACCAGCGTCGATCGGCTCGGCCGGCGGGCGCGTCACCCGGGGAGACCGCCGTGAAGCACCCGAAGTTGGCCGTCGCCATGGCCGCCCTCGTCGCGCTGGTGACAGCGGCTGGCTGCACCTCGGACGACGGCGGCGCGGGACCGGCACCGACCGCCGGGTCGGCCACGACCGGACCGGCCCCGACCGAGCCGGCCGCCGTACTGGCCACCGCCGCGCAGCGGGTCGACCAGCAGTCCTACCGGCTGACCCTGGGCGACGGCGCGGGCGGCGGGGACACCACCACCCTGGTCTGGGACCCGAAGGGCCGGCGTGGACTGGAGACGACGACGCTGGCCGTGGCGAACGGCAAGGTGGTCATCGAACGGCTCGCCACCGGCACCGACGTCTACGTGAAGGTGACCGCCCCGGACCGGCGGGTGCCGGTCTGGGACGGGCGTACCTGGTGGCACCTGGGCACCGCCGAGGCCGCTGCCGCGAAGCGGACCGGGCTGGACAACACCCGGCTGGCCAGCACCCTCGGCACGGCCACCGGGGTACGCGCCACCGGCGAACGGGCCTACGCCGGCACGCTGGACCTGCGGCGCAGCACCGAGGTGCTCGGCGACGGGGTGGGTGGGGTGCTCGGCGAGCGGGCCGCCACGGTGCCGTTCACCGCGACGGTGGACGCGCAGGGGCGGCTGGTCCGCTACCGGATCGAGCTGGCCGGCGAGCCGGGCAAGACCTCGGCGCTCGACCTGACGTACGCGGACTTCGGCCTGCCCGTGTCGGCGGAGAAGCCGGCGGCGGGCCTGATCGGCGAGGACCCGCCCAGCAACATCCCCGGCG
>NZ_JBEZEK010000019.1:57216-123536 GCF_040648835.1 Micromonospora sp. NPDC049081
AGCCTGACCCGCCCCGCAACGACCCGGGCGCCTGACCCGCCCCGCAACGACCCGGGCGCCTGACCCGCCCCGCAACGACCCGGGCGCCTGACCCGCCCCGCAACGACCCGGGCGCCTGACCCGCACCGTCGCCGGCACCTGACCCGTCTCGTCGCCGGGTCGGGGTGTCACAGGAGCAGGTCGAGCAGGAGCACACCGGCGAAGCCGACCACCGAGATGATCGTCTCCAGCACCGACCAGCTCTTGATGGTCTGCCCCACGGTCAGCCCGAAGTACTCCTTGACCAGCCAGAAGCCGGCGTCGTTGACGTGCGAGAAGAACAGTGACCCGCAGCCCACGGCCAGCGCCAGCAGCGCCACCTCCGGCCGGTCCAGGGTGGCCGCCAGCGGGGCGACGATGCCGGCGGCGGTGATCGTGGCGACCGTCGCGGAGCCGGTGGCGACCCGGATGCCGACGGCGACCAGCCAGCCCAGCAGCAGCGGGGAGAGGTTGGCGTCCTTGGCCGCGTCGGCGACCAGGTCGCCCACCCCGGCGTCCACCAGCACCTGCTTGAAGCCGCCACCGGCGGCGACGATCAGCAGGATGCCGGCGATCGGCGGCAGCGAGCCGCCGAGCACCGAGGAGACCTGGCTGCGACTGAAGCCGGCCTGGTAGCCGAGGGTGAACATGGCGACGATCACCCCGGCCAGCAGGGCCACGATCGGGGTGCCGACGATGTCGAGGGCCTGTCGGGCGAAGGTCCCCTCGGTCAGGGCCAACTCGCCGACGGCGCGCAGCAGCATCAGCACCACCGGCAGCAGCACGGTGAGCACCGCCGGCCAGAACCTCGGGGCACGCCGGGCGGTCTCGGTGCCGCTGTCGTCGACCGGGGCGCCCGGCCGGCCGGTGCCCGGGTTGACCAGGTCGTCGTCGGTGAGTAGGTCGTCGTCGCCGGCCGGTCCCCGCCCGGCGTCCCGGCCGGCCGACTTCCGGTCGGGGCGGGCGTCGGGGCTGCCGGGTCCGCGCCGGCCACCGCCGGAGGTGGCCGGTTGCCGGGTGGGCAGCAGCGCGGCCGGGGCGGTGGCCGGCACGTACCGGGCGATGAAGTTGCCGAACACCGGGCCGGCGACGATCACGGTGGGGATGGCGATGATCAGGCCCAGCCCGAGGGTGAGCCCCAGGTCGGCGTTGAGCGAGGAGATCGCCACCAGCGGGCCGGGGTGCGGCGGGACGAGGCCGTGCAGCACCGACAGGCCGGCCAGCGCCGGAATGCCGATCTTCATCAGCGGTACGTCGGTCCGCAGCGAGACCAGCAGCACGATCGGCACCAGCAGCACCACGCCGACCTCGAAGAACAGCGGCAGGCCGATCAGCGCGGCGACCCCGGCCATGGCCCAGGGCAGGGCGGTGCCGGAGACCCGCCCGACGACCCGGTTGACGATGCCGTCGGCCCCGCCGGACTCGGCGAGCAGCCCACCGATCATCGCGCCGAGTGCGATCAACAGCCCCACCCCGCCGACGGTGGAGCCGACCCCGGCGCTGAACGACTCGATCATCGTGTCGGGGGCCATGGTGGCGACCACGCCCAGCACCGCGGCGCCGAGGATCAGCGCCAGGAAGGGGTGCACCTTGCCCCAGGCGATGAGCAGCACCACCGCGGCGATGCCCAGCAGGGCGGCCACGACGAGCTGGGCGTCACCGGCGCTGGTGGCCGGTTCCGCCGGTGCGGCGAGGAGAGTGAGCACGGTAATCACGACCTTCGGACGGTGTCCGACCCGGTGCGGTGCGGGCGGTCACATGGGTGCGGGGGTGGGCGGTGGCTCCGCCGGCAGGCTGGGGGCCAGCCGGCGCAGCGACGCGAAGGTGGGCACCAGCGCGTCGTACAGCTCGGAGTGCAGGGGGAGCAGGGCGGCGTAGGTGGCGGCGGAGGCCGGCTCGGGGCGTACCGTCTCGTCGATGCGGACCAGGTCGGCGGCGACGTCGATGGAGTCGATCAGGCCGAGCGCCTGCATGCCGAGCAGCGCCGCGCCGAAGCTGGAGCCCTCGTGGCCGGCGGGGAACCGCACCGGCATGCCGAGCGCGTCGGCGAGCATCTGCCGCCACAGTGGACTGCGGGCGAAGCCGCCGCTGGCCCGCACCTCGCGGACCTCGTTGCCGGCCGCCCGGACCGACGCCAGGACCAGGGCGAGCTGCTGGCACACCCCCTCCAACGCGGCCCGGACGAGATGCTCGCGGCGGTGCCCGTGGGTCAGCCCGACGTACGCCCCGCGCGGCAGCGCGCTCCAGTGCGGGGCCCGCTCGCTGAGCAGGTACGGCAGCATGATCAGCCCGCCGGAGCCGACCGGGGCGGTGGCGGCCAGCGCCAGCAGCTCCTCCTCACCGTGCTCGCCGAACTCGGGGGCGAGCGCGTCGCCGGCCCACTGGAGCACGATCCCGCCGTTGTTGATCGCCCCGCCGACGACCCACCGGTCCTCGGTGAGCGCATAGCAGAACACCCCACCGAGCGGGTCGACGGCGGGACGTTCGACGGCGACCCGCATCGCCCCGGAGGTGCCGATGGAGCAGGCGACGACGCCGGGGCGTACCGCGCCGAGACCCAGGTTGGCCAGCGGGCCGTCACCCGCGCCGACGACGAGCGGGGTGTCGGCGGGCAGGCCGGTGGCGATGGCGGCGCGGGCGGTCAGCCCCGGCAGCACGGTGGTGGTGGGGACGAGGCGGGGGAGCTGCTCCTCGGTGATCTGGGCGATCCGCAGCGCCTGCGCGTCCCAGGTGAGCTGGTGGATGTCCATCAGGCCGGTGGCCGAGGCGACCGAGTGGTCGGTGACCAGCGTGTCGGTCAGCCGCAGCAGCACGTAGTCCTTGATGCCGACCCAGTGGGCGACCCGTGCGTGCAGCGTCGGCTCCTGCTCGGCGTACCAGAGGAGTTTCGGCAGCGGGGCCATCGGGTGCACGGGGGTGCCGGTGCGCCGGTGCAGGGCGAGACCCCAGGGGGCGGCACGCAGCCGTTCGGCCTGACCGCTGGCCCGGGAGTCGGCCCAGGTCACCGACGGGGTGAGCGGTACGCCGTCCGGGTCGAGGCCGATCAGGCTGTGCATGGCGGTGCTGAACGACAGGCCGGCGATGCCGGTGCCCAGCTCGGTGACGACGGTGCGGATGGTCTCCACCACCGCGTCGAAGATGAGCTGGGGGTCCTGCTCGGCATAGCCGGGGTGCGGCTCGTCGAGGGGGTAGCCGACGGAGTGGCTGGCGAGCTGGTGGCCGTCGGTGTCGTACCCGACGGTCTTGGTGCTGGTGGTGCCGATGTCGACGCCGAGCACCACGCGGCGGCGCTGGTCCGGGCCGGTCACGGGTCCCCCTTGGCGTCGGCGGTGCGGGCGGTGCGGCCCGGCTGCGGCTGACGTTACCCACGCCGGCAGCACCCCGCACGGCGTCGGACCGGAAGGTGAGGCATCGTGCGGTGCGCCGCCCGGCGGGAAATCCATCCCCCGATCGGGTGGTAAATCGGCAATGCCGGGTCCGTCGGGCTTGTCCCTGCCGTTGAGCCGGGTGAACACCGGTTGGTGGCTCGCACGGCGGAGGGATCGGCGTGGCGATGACTGATTCGACGGGTTCCACCTGGCGCTACACCTGGGCTCGCCAGCAGAACGAACGACGGCGGCGGGTCTTCCGCACCGCCGAGCGGGCCTGGCGTCGCCGTGACGACGAACTGCGTCGGCTGCGGGCCCTCGCCGTCGGCCTGCGGGGCAGCGCGGCGGCCGGGGGTGGCCTGCCGCTGGCGTTGAGCCCCGGTGAGTCGGTGCTCTGGACGACGCCCGGCGTGCAGCTGGTCGAGCTGCGGCACACCACCGTGCTGCCCGCCCCCGACCTGGTCGTCGAGGCGGATCCGGGGCGGCTGCGCCACCGGTTGCCCGACGGGGTCCGGGTCACCGACGCCGGCATCGCGGTGGTCACCAACCGTCGGTTGGTCCTGGTCGGCGGGCGCGGCCGGCGCGACTGGGCGTACGGCAGGATGACCGGGTTGCTGCACGACCCGGCGGCCCCGGTGAGCCTGATCCAGGTCCTGGACCGGCGGCAGACCTCGGGTCTGCTGCTGCCGGCGGGTGTGGCGACCGAGTTCCGGTTCGTGCTGACCCTGGCCTTCGCCGACGCCATCGAGCAGCGGCCCGCCGTCCTCGCCCAGCTCGACGAGCTGATCGCCGCCCATGCCGAGGCCACGCCGTTCCGGCCGGAGATCGCCACTCCCGCGCAGGCCCGGATCAGCGCCCGGATCCCCGGTGGTCGGCGGACCGTCGCGGTGGCCGCCGCGCTGACCCTGGTGGTGCCAGCGGTGCTGGTCGAGTCGGACCCGCCGGCTTCCCCGGAGGTGGCGGCGGCGGCCACTGCCGCGCCCGGCCCCGTCCCGGCGCGGACCCGACCCCCGTCGCCGGTCCCGTCCCCGTCGGTGGTGCGGGAGCGACGCTGCGGGGCACCGGCCAACCCGATGGGGTACGACTACTGCGGCGGTGAGCGGGTGCGTAAGCCCGACCACCGGGTCTGCGACTGGTTCGACTGCGTGCCGCAGTTCTGGGCCGGGCGGGGTTACCTGGTGTCGTGCCGCGACGGCGCGGTCAGCCTGACCGGCGGCCAGCCGAAGCCCTGCGCCGGCCACGACGGGGTACGCCGCACCGTCCACCACTGATCCACCGGGGCTCCTCGCGGTTGGGGCGAAGTAGCGGTGTCAGGCCCGGGCCGGTACCGCTGCTCCGGCCCATCGGCCCCGACAGTGGGACTGGCGCGGCCGTCGCATCATGTACGGCGTGATCCATTTCAAGCGTAAGCAGCGCAAGAAGAAGCGCGACTGGTGCGATGCCGACTGCGACGGTTGCGACGGCTGTGACAGCCTGCCCTGCTGCGACTTCGGCCTGTTCTCCCTGCTGCTCACCCTCGGCGCGACCACGGCCCGGGTGAGCCGGGCACCGGTGGCCGACCGGGCGGGCCGGGCGGCGATCCTCGGTTACCGGCGGTGGTTGTCGCACCGCTGGCCGGGCCAGTGCCGCTACACCCCGACGTGCAGCGCCTACGGCCTGACCGCCGTCGAACGGCACGGCCTGGCCGTCGGTGGCCGGATGGCGGCGGACCGGCTGCGCCGCTGCCGGCCGGGCGTCCCGCGCGGCACCCACGACCCGGTCCGCTGACCGTCCGGTGGCCCCGCCGCCGACGGGCACCGGCTGCTGCTGACCAGCCCGGCCCGCCTCACGCCGTCACGTCGCGGTAGACCTCGACGTCGTAGATGAGCCGGACGGGTTCGCCGTTGGTGGTGCCCACGAAGACCGGTTCGCCGGCAGGGGTGCGCCCGCGCCGCCACACCTCGGCGCGGGCGGCATCCCGGGATTCGCGATGGACCTTCCCGGTCCGGTGCAGCTCCACCACCCGGCGGGCGGTCTGCCGGTCGCTGTCCAGCTGTATCCGCATCAGCGGCACGGGGTGCCACCGTCCCTCCTGGCATCGCCACTGCCCGCCGAGGGGTCCGGCGGGTCCGGCTCAGGCAGTTCCTCTAACACTGAACAGTTAACTTAACGACGTTAATTCAACTGAGCACTGTACTAGGCTGCTGCGGGTGGACGCGACTGAATTGAGTGGGGCTTCCGCCGGGCGGCACAGCGGCCGGTCCGATGCCAGGGCCGGCGCGGTCTGGCTGCGCGCGGAGCCGACCCGCAACCGCCGGGCCACCCCGCTGACCCGGGAACGGATCGTGACGGCGGCCGTCGCCCTGCTCGACCGGCACGGCATCGACGGGCTGACGATGCGCCGGTTGGCGGAACACCTGACGGTCACCCCGACCGCCCTCTACTGGCACGTCACGACGAAGGAGGACGTCCTCGACCTGGCCGTCGACCACATCTTCGGCGAGGTGCCACTGCCGGCAGCCGGCTCCGACTGGCGGGACGACGTACACCTGCTGACCTCGGGGTGGCGGGCGGCCATGCTCCGCCACCCCTGGGCGCCCGGCCTGATCGGCCGGCCGATGCTCGGCCCGCACGTCCTCGCCCGCACGGAGTTCCTCCAGTCGGCGCTGGTCCGCGCCGGCTTCACCGGCCTCGACCTGGCCGTCGTCACCCGACTGGTGGCCAACTACGTGATCGGCGCCGCGCTGACCGAAGCCACCTGGCACCAGACCGGCGACCCGGAGGTACGTGCCGAGGCCCGCCGGCACCTCGTGGCGAACGCCGCCAGCTACCCCACCCTCACCGCCTCCGGGCACCTCGACGATCGACAGTGGAGCGACGACGACCTCTTCCGCCGGGGCCTCGACGTCATCCTCGCCACCCGACCGGGCAGCTGACCGCAGCATCCCGGCCGTCGGCCGGACCACCGGCGGCATACGGACCGACGGTATTCGGCTCGCCTGTCGCGTGGACCGCCGCTACCGTCCGGGGCATGTCCCGCACCATCCGACTCGTCCTGGTCGACCCCGCCGGCCGCCTCCTCGGCGCACTGCCCGACTTCGACGTGCTGGTGCCCTGGTGGCATGACACGACGGCGGTCGTCGCGGGGGCCCGCGCCGCGTACGGCGTCGAGGTGACGGTGCTGCGGCTGCTCGCCGGGCAGCGCGGGCGGCCACCCGGGGGCCACGTCAGTTACCTGGCCGAGGTGGCCGCCCCGGTGCGCGTACCGCTGCTGCCGGCGGAGGCGGTGCAGCCGGCGGCGCATCCGCTGCGCGCGCCCTACGCGCAGCCGGGCGGGCCGGCGGCGAGCCTGGCCTGGGCCGCCGCACAGCTCGACCGGCTGGGTCGGCCGGCGACCGTGTCGGCCCAGGAGCGCACCTGGAACCTGTCGGCGGTATGGCGACTCGACGGGCCGCACGGCACCGCCTGGCTCAAACAGGTGCCGGTGTTCTTCCGGCACGAGGCGGCGGTGCTGCGGCTGCTCGCCGACGACCCGGCCACCCCGACGCTGCTCGCCGCCGACGACGGGGGGCGGATGCTGCTCGACCACGTGCCGGGGGAGGACCGCTACGGCGCCGACCCCGCCGAACGCGCCGCGATCGCCGTCGACCATCACGCCCTCCAGGTGCGCACGGTGCCCACCGTCGACGGGCTCGTCGCCGCCGGCGTGCCGGACCTGCGTGGTGCCGCCCTGGCCCGGTGGCTGCGCGCGAAGCTCGCCCCGCACCCCGCCGCCGACCCGCTCCTCGCCGGGCTGCAGGGGCGGCTCGACGAGGTGGCCCGGTGCGGGCTGCCCGACACCCTCGTGCACGGTGACCTGCACCCCGGCAACGTCCGCGCCGACGGGTCGCGGTACACCATCATCGACTGGGGCGACGCGTTCGTCGGTCACCCCGCCTTCGACATCCTGCGGCTGACCGAGCAGCTGCCCGCCGGGCCGGCCGCCGCCCTGGTGGCCGACTGGTGCGCACGCTGGCGGGCCGACGTGTCCGGCTGCCAGCCGGAACGGGCGGTGGCGCTGCTGCGGCCGGTGGCCTGGCTGCGGATGGCGGCGGTGTACGCGATGTTCCTCGCCGGCATCGAGCCGAGCGAGCGGATCTATCACGACCGGGACGTGCCGGAGAACCTGGCGCTGGCGGCGGCCGAGCCGGGCTGACCGGCAGCGCGTCGGGCCCGGTAGCCGTGGGTCGGGGGTGGACGCGTCACTCCGGCCGGTGGCAGACCGCCTCGACGTTGTTGCCGTCCGGGTCGCGGACGAACGCGCCGAAGTAGGTCGGGTGGTATTCCGGCCAGACCTTCGGGGCGTGCAGCACCTCGGCGCCGGCCGCCACCGCCGCGTCGTGGAACGCCCGGACGGCGGCCCGGTCGGCGGCGGTGAAGGCGATGTGCGCCTCGTGGGCCGGGCCGGACGTCGTGGTCGGACTGAGCCAGAAGTCGGGCCGCTCGACGCCGTAGCCGACCACGTCGCCGTACTCCAACAGCCGCCGGGCGCCCAGCGGGGCGAGGACGGCGTCGTAGAAGGCGAGGCTGGCGGGGATGTCGCGGGCCTGGATGCCCAGGTGGTCGAGCACGATGGTCTCCCTCGGGTGTGGTTGCCGGCCCAGGCTAGAACCGACCTCCGACAACGGACCACCGACACGGTCGCGGTCAGGAATGCCGACCGGAGGTCCCGTCCGGGAGGAATTCGCCGGTAGGGTGCCGGGGACCGCCACAGCCAGCAAAGGTGCCGCATGCTCCCCCGCGCCACGTCCGACACTGAACCGCCCGCGCTGATCCTGGAGCGCACCACCGCGCTGGTCGACTACCTGATGGCGGTCCGCGCCCAGCTGGAGAAACCGGTCCGGACGGTGCCCACGGCGGACGCGCTCTGGCAGCACGACCTGCCCGAGCACCCCGACTGCCAGGTGGGCGTCTCGGCCGACGGGGTGAGCTGGCTCCAGGTCGGCCTGCCGGCGGCACCCCGGCGACTGAAGACCCCCGTCGAGTTCGTCGCGCACCTCGCCGACACCCCGCCCTACCCGGCCGAGCCGAGGTTGGCCGGCGACGAGGAGACGGTCGCACGGCTGCGACCCCGCTTCGAGCAGTGGCGGGAGCAGGACTGGCGACCCTGGGCCGAGCAGGCCGCCCGCACCGACCGGGTACGCCAACTGCACCGCGCCCTGTTCGACCTGATGCACCGGGTCGACATGACCGCCGCCAGTCACGAACTCGTCTGGGGCCACGGCGTCATCCGCGTCGAGGTCGCCGGCCACCCGGTGCGGTACCCGCTGGTGGTGACCCCGGTCGCCGTCGAGTTCGACGCGGACCGGTCGGTCGTGCGGGTCGTACCGCAGGGGCCGGCCCGGTTGCAGACCGACCCGCTGACCGGCCTCGACGAGCGTTACCTGCGGCAACTGCTGGCCCTGGCCGGCGTCGGCGGGCAACTCGACCTCGACGTCTGGGCGGACCTCGACCGGCGGGAGTTCTTCGAGCGGGCGCTGCGCCGCCTCGGCCACGACCCGGTGCTGCGCGACGCCGACGCCCCCGCCCCCACCGGCGCGTACGTACACGACACCGGGGTGCTGTTCGTCCGGCCCCGGCAGCGGATGCTGCGCCGCTTCCTGGAGGAGCTGCGGGCCCGGCTGCTGGCCGGCGACACCACCGGCATCGGCGCGCTGGCCGCCATCCTCGCCCACGAGCCGAGCCGGCTGGAGATGCCGCAGGACCAGCCGCAACGGTGGCAGCCGCTGGGGGAGCGGCTGCTCATGCCGCTGCCCACCAACGAGGCGCAGGAGTCCATCGCCCGCCGGCTGGCCCAGCACCGCAACGTCGCCGTGCAGGGACCGCCCGGCACCGGCAAGACGCACACCATCCGCAACCTGATCTGCCACCTGATGGCACACGGCAAGCGGGTGCTGGTCGTCGCGCAGAAGGAGGACCCGCTGCGGGTGCTGCGCGACGGCCTGCCGGCCGAGATCCAACCGCTCTGCCTGGCGGTGCTCGGCCGCTCCGCCGACCAGTTGGTGCAGCTCCAACTCGCCGCCCGGGAACTCTCCGACCGGGGCGCCACCCTGGACCGTCGCGCCGAGCAGCAGCGGGTCGACCGGCTGCGCCGGCAACTGGAGGAGGCCGAACGGGACCTCGGGCTCGCCCTGGCCGGCCTGCGCGCGTTGGCCGAGCACGAGTCCGCCCGCTACGAGATCGACGGCATCCGGCTGTCCCCCGGCGACGTCGGGGTGTGGCTGCGTGAACGGGCCGACCGGTACGGCGACATCCCCGACCCGCTCGCCCCCGACCTGGACGCCCCGCTGACCGGCGAGGAGTTCAGCGAACTGCTCGACATCGCCCGGCGTACCCGGCGACCCGACCGGGCGCAGGCGCTGCGTCAGCTGCCGACGGCGGCCGACCTGCCGGCCGCCGAGGCGATCCGGGCCGACCGCCACGAGCTGGCCGCGACCCGACGCGAACTGGACCGGCTCGCCGACGCCGGGATGCTGATCGCCGAGGTGCGCGCCGTCGGGCAGCCCGCCATGGAGCAGCTCGGCGGGCAACTGCGGGAGGCGCTGACCCTGCTCACCGAGCGGGAGGGGGCGTGGACCGACCGGCTCGGCACCCTGCTGCAGGCCGACGCCAACTGGCGCATCCGGTGGGAGGACCACGTCGCCGCCAGCCAGCAGGCGCTCGCCGACCTGGCCACCGCCGCCCGGGTCATCGCCGGGCACGAGGTCACCGTCGCCGAGGTCCACCTGACCGAGCCGCGCCGGCTGCTGGCCCTGCTCGACGAGCTGCGGCAGCGGTTCGCCACCGGCAAGGGCGTCAGCAGGCTCTTCCAGGGCACCCTGGCCCGGATCGCCACCGAATGCCGGATCGACGGCGAGATGCTGCGCAGCGCCGACGACGTCGACATCGTGGTCGCGTACGTCACCCGGCGTCGGCTGCGGCAGGCGCTGGCCACCCGGTGGGCGGAGTGGCGGGCGTCGCTCGGGCTGCCCGCCGAGGTCGGCGACGAGCCGGAATACTGGACCGGCCAGCTGCTCACCGCCGCCGCGACCGCGCTGGACTGGGACCGGCGGCGCTGGCCGGCCCTGCTGGGCGCCGTCCGCCGGGTGCTGCCGCGCACCGAGCACACCATCGACGTACGCCGGCTGACCGCGCTGATCACCCTGCTCGGCCGGGCCACGGCGGTGTTCGCCCACGACGAGCTGGTGGCCGAGGAACACCGGCTCGACGCGTTGCTGCAACACGGCATGTCCGGCGTCGACGCCAGCGACCTGTGGCGGCTGCTCGACCACAGCTTCCAGGGCGACGTCGACGGCTGGGACGCCCTGCTCGACGAGGTGCGCCGGCTCGCCGCCCTGCGCCCCGAGGCGCAACGCCTCGCCCAGCTCACCGACCGGCTGCGACCCGTCGCCCCCGACTGGGCCGCCCAGATCGAGGACGGCACCGCCGTCGCCCTGCACGGCACCGGCGCGGACTGCCTCGACCGGTGGCGGTGGCGGCGGGCGCAGACCTGGTTCGACCAGGTCGTCGGCAGCGTCGACCCGGTGGCCCTGGGCCGGCGCGTGGACCGCACCCGGGAACGCATCCGCCAGCTCACCAGGGAACTCGTGGTCGCCTCCGCCTGGTTGGAGGTGTCGTTGGCGTTGGACGACCGGCGGCGGGCCGCCCTCGCCGACTGGACCACCGCGCTGCGCAAGATCGGCAAGGGGACCGGGAAGAACGCCGCCCAGTGGCAGGCCCACGCCCAGAAGGCGATGACCGCCGCCGTGGACGCCGTGCCGGTGTGGGTGATGTCCGTCGACCGGGCCATCGAACAGTTCGCCGGGGGCGCGCGCTTCGACGTCGTCATCGTCGACGAGGCGTCCCAGGCCGACCTGTTCGCGCTGCCGATCCTCAGCCTGGCCGAACGGGCCGTCGTGGTCGGCGACGACCAGCAGATCGGGCCGCAGCTCTCCTTCGTCGGCAGCGTCACCGGCCTGATCAACTCACACCTGGTCGACGTGCCGTCGGCCGAGCACTTCGACCCGGAGAGCAGCCTCTACGACCACGCCGTCCGCCGCTCACCCGAGCGGATCCTGCTCACCGAACACTTCCGGTCCGTGCCGGCGATCATCGGCTTCTCCAGCGACACCTACTACGGCGGCGAGATCGAACCGCTGCGCACCGACCGGCCCGCCGGCATCGGCGACCCCGTCGTCGCCGTGCACGTGCCCGAGGGCGTCCGCCAGGACCTGCCCACGTACGGCAACGTCAACGTCGCCGAGGCCGAAGCCCTCGTCGCCCGGGTCGCCACGATCGTCGCCGACCCGGCGTACGCGGGCCGCAGCATCGGGGTGGTCAGCCTGCTCAGCACCAGCGGGCAGGCCCTCTACCTGCTGGCCCGGCTGCGGGAGGAGATCGGCGAGGAGGAGATGGAACGCCGCCGGCTGCGCGTCGGCGACCCGTACACCTTCCAGGGCGACGAACGCGACGTGGTGCTGGTGTCGACGGTGGTCTCCCCGCACCAGGGGCCGGTCGCCGCGTTCACCAAACGCGACCACCACCGGCGGGTCAACGTCGCCGCCTCCCGGGCCCGCGACCAGCTCTGGGTGTTCCACTCCGTGCAACCCGACGACCTGCGCCCCGACGACGCCCGGGGTCTGCTGCTGCGCTACTGCCAGAACGTCACCACCGCCGAGGAGGCGTACGACAACCTGGAACAGCGCTGCGACAGCGACTTCGAACGCGAGGTGCTGCGACGCATGCTGCGCCGGGGGCTGCGGCCGTTGCCGCAGTTCCGGGTCGGCTCGTACCGGATCGACTTCGTGCTGCCCGCGCCGGACGGGCGGCGGCTCGCCATCGAGTGCGACGGGGACGCCTACCACGGGCCGGAGCAGTGGGAGAGCGACATGCGCCGGCAGGCGGTGCTGGAACGGGTCGGCAACTGCGTCTTCGTGCGCATCCGGGGGAGCGTGTTCAGCCGGGACCCGGACGCGGCGCTGGCACCGCTGTGGCAACGCATCGAGGAGCTGGATATCAGGGGGAGCCGGGTGGCGGAGGCGCCCTCCTGCTGAACGACCGCTTCCGGCTGACGCCTCTCCCGCACTCGCCGCCAAGCCGGACAACTGACGCGACACATGATCGCCGCTAAGGGTGTCTGATTACCTGGGGTAATAGCATCAACGCTATGGCTTGGGGTAGCGTGGAGCTGGAACCAGAAGTCCGAGACTGGCTGGAGGAACTGCCGAGCACAGACTTCGCCCGAGCGGCGTTTTATATTGATCTCCTTGCCAGTCGAGGTGTTCTCCTCGGCGAACCTCATACCAGGCAACTGGACGGCAAACTCAGAGAATTGCGCTTCTACCTGGAGCGCAGCGCGGTACGCCTGACGTACTGGATAGCTGCCGAGCGGAGGATCATCGTGCTGACGGTGTTCCGGAAGACGCGGATGCGGGAGGACCGGGAGATCCAGCGGGCTCGCCGGGCGCTTGAGCGGTGCATGGCGGATCGGCACACCGCGAACGAGGGGGCGGAACGATGAGTGATCGTGTCGACTGGAACGACCTGCGTGGCCGCCGGCTGGCCGAACC
The DNA here is from genome assembly GCF_040648835.1 of Micromonospora sp. NPDC049081. Lineage (NCBI taxonomy): Bacteria > Bacillati > Actinomycetota > Actinomycetes > Micromonosporales > Micromonosporaceae > Micromonospora > Micromonospora sp. NPDC049081. The sequence continues at coordinate 70,169 of NZ_JBEZEK010000019.1, forward strand.
TGGAGCGGCTGAGGCGTACGAGGCGACCCGAATCGCCTACGAGCTGGGCCAGGAGGTTCGGCACCTGCGTGAGCGAAGTGGCTGGAGCCAGAGTCAGTTGGCGCGAGCTGCCGGGATGACGCAGTCCGCCGTGGCGCGGTTCGAGGCTGGCGGGACGATACCCACTCTGCCCGTCCTGGAGCGGCTGGCCGGCGCCCTCGATATGCGGCTCGATGTCAGGTTCACGCCGAACGTCGATGCGGCCTGAGTGATCCCGGGGGTACCCGGTCAGGCGGCGATGGTGCGGGCCGCCGCGTACAGGTCGGCGGGTAGCGGGGTCGCCAGCTCCCACACGATCCGCATCGGCCGTTCGCCGCTGTGCCGCTGGTAGGTCATCGGCCCGGCGTACAGGTAGGCGGGTGCGCCGAGGTCCCGGTCCGGCACCCGGGTCTCCCGGACGAACAGGTGCACCGTCGAGCCCAGCGCCGCGTGGTGGATGTACCGCTGCCCGGTGGGGGACGACTCCGAGGTGGTGCTCTGCGACTCCCACTGGAACAGCCGCTCGGTGATGGCCCGGTCGGCGTACATGGTGGTGGGGGAGTAGTGCTGCTCCGACTTGACCAGGGTGACGAAGAACAGGTCCGCCTGCTCGGCTTCCAACCATTTCACCCCTTCCCGTAGCGACCCGGGGTTGGCCATCCCGAACGCCGCGCACGCCTCGTTACGGCTGTACCGGGCGTGCACCCGCAGTACGCCGACGGGCGCGGTGACCCGGTGGATGCGCTCCCGCAGCACCTCGGCGACGTGGCGCAGTTCGGCGCAGCGGGCCGGTTCCGCCCACAGCCGTTCGAGGCGTTCCTCCTGGGCAGCCAGCGGCGCCTGCGGCCCCCACAGGTCGAAGTGCACCATGTTCCACAGCCGTCCGGCCTGCGGCGGGTCACCGGCGGCGACCCGGGCCAGCAGGTCGAGCCGGTCGACGTCGTCGAGGTGCAGCATCCGGCCGATGGCCCGACCCAATTCGCGGTCGGCCGGGCCGGGGGCCGAGGTGTCCAGGCCGGCGAGTCGCCGCAGCCCGGTCCACCCGCCGACAGAGGCCGACCGGTAGACGTCCTCCACCTCCAGGCCGGTCTCCCGCAGGAACTCGGCGAGGCTCACGTCGCCGAGTTGCCGCAGCTCGGCCACCAGGCCCTTCTTTGACGTGGGCAACGCGGTGCGCAGGTTGTCGAGCACGATCTCTTTGGCGACCCGGTCGAGCTGCACGTGGCAGCCGCTGGGCAGCGACGGGAAGTCCTGCTCGACGGCGGCTTTGACGGCCCGCCGGCTGACCCCGGTCAGCGCCCGCCAGCGCAGGTCGAACCGGAAGTTGGCGTGCTGCCCGCCGATGAAGTCGAGCACCGTCAGGCACGGCTTGTCGTCGTCGAGGCGCAGCCCACGGCCGAGCTGTTGCAGGAAGATGGTGGCGCTCTCGGTGGGCCGCAGCATCAGGATCGTGTCGACCATCGGCAGGTCGACACCCTCGTTGAACAGGTCGACGGTGAACAGCACCCGCAGCTTCCCGGCCTTGAACTCCCGCAGCAGCCAGTCACGCTCCGCGCGGTCCAACCGCGAGGTCACCGCCGCCGACGGTACGCCGTGCCGGGTGAACCAGTCGGCCATGAACTCGGCGTGCCCGATGCCCACGCAGAACCCGAGCGCCCGCATCCGGGCGGTGTCCACGGTGTCCCGGACAGCCCGGAGGATGATCCGCGCCCGTGCGTCGTCACCGGTGTAGACGCCGTCGAGATCCGCCAGGTCGTAACCCTGGCCGCGCCGCCAGCGCAGATGCGATAGATCAGTGTCGTCGTGCACCCCGAAATATTGGAACGGCGCGAGCAGTTGCCGCTCCAACGCCTCCCACAGGTGCAGCTCCACGGCCGCGCGGCCGTCGAACCACCGCCGCACGTCGCCACCGTCGGCCCGGTCGGGCGTCGCGGTGAGCCCCAGCAGTACGCGCGGCGCGAGCCGCTCCAACAGTCGGGCGTACGTTGGCGCTTCCGCGTGGTGGAACTCGTCGACGATCACCATGTCGTACGCCTGCGGGTCGATCTCCCGCCGGTGCAGCGACTGGATGGAGGCGAAGACGTGCGTCCAGTGCGTCGGCACCTGGCCGCCCACCAGGGTTTCGCCGAAGCTGCCGTCGCCCATGACCTGCCGGAACGTCGACAGGCTCTGCCGCAGGATCTGCTCCTGGTGGGCGACGAACAGCAGCGAGTCGACGGTCTTGTTTCTGTGAAGCCGCCGGTAGTCCAGGGCGGCGACGACCGTCTTGCCGGTGCCGGTCGCCATCACCACCAGGTTGCGGTGCCGGCCGTGCACCTGCCGCTCCGCGTCCAGGTCGGCCAGGATCTCCGCCTGGTACGGGTACGGCCGCACGTCCAGGTTGGCGATCTGCGTCGGCGAGTCCTCGCGCCGTTCCCCGCGCAGCGCGCGGCGCAGCCGTTCGGCGTCCCGCCCGGTGTCGTAGGTCTCGAACGCCGGGTCGCTCCAGTAGTCCTCGAAGGTGGCGGTGAACGTGTCGATGACGTGCGGCTGCTCGACGTTGGAGATCCGGACGTTCCACTCCACCCCGTCGACCAGCGCGGCCTTCGACAGGTTGCTCGACCCGACGTACGCGGTGGTCAGCCCGTGGTGGCGGCGGAACAGCCATGCCTTGGCGTGTAGTCGGGTGGTCCTGGTCTCGTAGGAGACCTTGATGTCGACCCCCAATTCGGCGAGCCGGTCGAGGGCGCGTTGGTCGGTCGCGCCCAGGTAGGTGGTGGTGATGACGCGTAGCTTGCCGCCGCGCTGGATCAGCTCACGGATGGCGGGTTCGACGATCCGCAGGCCGTACCACTTGATGAACGCGCAGAGCAGGTCGACCCGCTCCGCCGACGCCATCTCGTGAGTGACCTCGTGGCCGATGCGGGGCTGGTGCCTGCCGTTGACCAGCAGCGCGCCGGTGGAGAGCGGGGTGGTGGGGCGCTGCGGGAAGGTCGGTTGTGCCGGGGGTGTGGGTGGGGCGGCGATGGCGTGCAGGAGGTTTCTGGCGTCGGCGATCTGGTCGTGCTGGTCGGTCGCGGCGGGGCTGAGGGTGGCGATGGCCTCGGCGATCCGGTTGGTCAACTCGACCTGGTGGCGGAGCTTGTCCTCGCCGTTGGGGACGGCTTGCAGGGCACGGCTGATCAGGGCGGCGAGGTGCCGGGTGAGGGGGTGATGGGAGTCGGTGGGGTCCAGGGGCTGGTGCTGGACGTGAGTCGGGTCGAGGTGGTGGAGATGGGTGGCGAGCTGATCAGTTATCAGATTCTCGTAGGTACCTACCTCAAGATCCATCACTCGGGCAAGGTAGCGGTCGACATGGTTTCTCTGCATTGGCTGTCAGTTTTTTGACAGTTTAAGACTTCATCCAACTGAGGTCCCTATTGCTCTCGCTCGTCGTCGCCTGGTTGCCTCAGCAACTGGACTGACCAGCGAGAATCGCACCGCAATGCGAGTATGAGACCCGGCATTTCGGTCGGGATGGTTTTTCGTAGCCCAGTCCTGGTCCTCCAGGTGTAGCCAGGTTCGCTTGCCTGGATGTCCCCGATTTATTCAAGAATTTCCATCATCCCTCTATTGGTCGAGCCAACTCGATCCCATGGCGAGGTGATCCTTCGAACCGTGCTTCAAGCTGTTCGTTGCCGTAAATCGACTCGTACTGCACATGAATCCTGATCCGTTGCGTTACCGCTTCCCAAAAATCATCGTCTCTAGCTGGATCGTAAGACTCTACGGCAAGGATTATCAGTTCTCGGCCAACTGGAATGGGTTTGCCTCGGCGAAGGGATGTAAAATTAGGCCAGACTGCGAACGTGCCCCGCAGGGGGTCGACAGCCTGCTTCTCCCACGGCCCGACCTCTTCGCTGTCGAGATAAAGGGTAGCTTTTCGAATAATGGCCGGCCCGAGGCCGGCATTTTGGATCCGTATTCCTGTCAGGCCGCCGTCCGTCCGGAGGCAGTCCAGGCTCAGCAGCGGGCGAACCGATTGGAAGTTATGCCTTCGGCTCGCCCTTGCTTCGGTGATCGAGACTGCAAGTGAGGCGATGGCGATCACGGTCGCAGAAATTGCAGTGATCGAATTTGCGTCCACAGTTCTCCTGTTTGGAAGTGCGGGGCCACGTCATCAACTAGTAGGTGCCATCCTCCAAGCTACGTCGTTCGGGCAAGCTGGAATGATCGGAGCGCGCTCATGCCGCCGACCGTGCGCCGCGACGATGTGCGGAGGCTATGACGCCTCTGATCAGTCGTCCGAAGAGACTGCGCCGACCAGCGTCAGCATCTCCGCCACCAGGCGGGGAGTTAAGCCGAGGGTTACGGACGAGCGGGGGCAGTGCCCGCTTCCGTCTCGGTCCACAACGACAGCGCCCGCCTCCCGGGCGATTGCCGCTCCGGCCGTCATATCCCACGGATGGTTAGACAGGGTGAGCGCCGCATCGATCCGGCCTTCGGCCAGCCAGGCTAGATCCAGCGCGGCGGTCCCGGTCATCCGCACTCGCTGCACCGTCTCGGCCAACCGTGCTGTCAAAGCGAGACGCGCCCGGTTTTTGGTGGCAGCGCCCGACCCGACGGCATAGTCACCGATCGCTACGATCGCGTCGCGAAGCATGCTGGTTTCGCTCACCCGGATGGCTTTTCCGTCGACTGTCGCGCCGTTGCCCCGGGCGGCGACGTACCGGTTACCCAGGAAGGGCGCTTCGATGACGCCGAGGACCGCATCACTGCCGTGCAACAGCCCCAGCGACACCGCACACAGTGGGATGCCGCGTACGAAGTTGGCTGTCCCGTCGATCGGATCGAGCACCCACTGCATCTCGCCGGTTCCCTGGACCCCGTCTTCCTCGCCGAGGAAGCCGATCTCGGGGGTGGCGGCCTGGAGGAAAGCCCGAACCTCGCGCTCGATCTCGTAGTCGAGTTGCGACGCGAAGTCCCGCTCACCCTTGGCCGTGAGGGCACCGGGGGAGCGGTGCCGCATCATCTCCGCCGCCCGTGCCACTGCCTCCTCGGCCACCGGAAGCAGGTGTCGGTAGTCGTTCACAACTGCCGCCCTCGCTGCCATTGCGCCTCGAAGAACTGCTCGAAGATCGGATACAGGCAGGACCGGTCCTCCTGCCGCCTGACGACGAACGTCGGGGAATCGACCCCTCGACTCACCGGCAGGTACGGCTGGGCAACACAGAGGTCATCTGCCAAGACCACGTTGAAGCGGAGCGTGTCGTCGTAGACGGCCAGTTCCAGGTGGTCACGTAGTCCAACCGGCAGCCGCTCCCGGACCCGCATTAACGTCTCGATGTTCAGCTTGGTCAGGCCGGAGAGCTGACCTGGCGAGAATCCTTCCTCTGCCTCGCGTGCCTGGACGGCCGACCCTGCCGGATCGAGGAACAGGCAGCGGGCCCGTCCACCTGCGTCGAGAAGGTCACGCCACTGCCTGTCGGCGAAGCCCTGAGCAAGCAGGTTGAGCGAGAGTCCGACAGCCCGAACCATCGTTGCGCCACCCAAAAGATGGTCGGGTGAGATCCGGGTGGAGAACTCTGATCGGCTCGAAAAGACGGCGACGAGGTCACCGAGTTGTGTCGCATCGCTGACCGGCGGATCAGGCATATCGATGGTCGATGTTGCTGCTGCTCGCAGTGCGGCCGTGAAGCGGTCCCGTGCCTCCACCGGAGCCTTGCCGAGCATGGTGTCGAGGGCCGATTGCATCTCAGGGCGTGGCGTGACTCCAGCGCCGCCGGCTTCCCATTTGGACACCGTCCGTTCGGCCACGCCGAGATGTGACGCGAAGTCGCGGATGCTCATCCGGAGCGCGTGGCGGAGGGTTCTGCTCTCCCGACCGCTCCATCGCTGCACGGTCGTCATGGTGCCGCCTCAGCTCATGTCGAGGTAGGTCAACGTGCACTGTATCGACAGTTGGTGCAGCACGGTGACCGCGTAGGTGCAGTCCGTGGTCATGTTGTCAGTGGTGCCGTCTGACCAGGGTTGATGCATGGCCCGGGGCGGGTGCCGGGCTCCGGGGCGTGTCGACCCGTACGACGCGACCTCGTCCCCGCCCGCCCCGGCGCCCGTCACCCTCCCGCCGAGAAACAGGGGCCGCAGACACCATGAACACCGCCGCAACAGACCTCCCCGTCCGCGCCACCGACCAGGAGGAAGGAGCGCACACCCCGGCCCCGGGCCGGCTGTCCGATCGTGCGCAGGTCACGCCCGAGGGCGGTGCGCAGGCATGACCCCGGAGGAGATCGTCCACCGCTGGTTGCGGCTGGTGACGGCGGATGCGGAGCTGTCGCCGTACCTCATCGGGGTGGATCGGGTCCGGCTGGCCGCGCACCTGACGGCGAGCGTGACCGCCGCGCTCGCCGGGGAACCGGCGGACGCCTGGGGTGGGCTCGGCCTGTCCGAGGAGCAGCATCGGCGCATCGGCGACTACCTGGTGGGGGTGTGCTGGGCGGCCGACCTGCCCGACGGGCGGATCGCCCAGGTGCGTCGGGCGGTGACCCGGTGAGCGCCGCCGAGTTGGGGGCCGGTGACGGCGTGCCGGCGAGGGTGATCGGTCACGACCGGCCGTGCCCCGGCATCGCCATCCTGACCCTGCGCCCCTGGGTGCGGTTGCCGCACCGCCCCGGCCAGGCGGTTCCCGTCGAGACGCCACGGCATCCCGGTCGCTGGCGGTGGTACTGCCCGGCCAACGCACCCCGCCCCGACGGCACCGTCGAGCTGCACGTCCGCGCCGTGGCCGCCGGCACCGTCTCGGGCAGCCTCGTCCACGAGGTACGCCCCGGCGAGCTGCTGCACCTCGGCCCGCCCCGCGACACCGGCCTGCACCTGCGCGGCGGCGACCTGCTGCTGGTGGCCGGTGGCACCGGGCTGGCCCCGCTGCGCGCCCTGGTCGAGCAGGTCGCCGCCGCCCCCGACGGCCGCCGGGTCACGCTGGTCGTCGGCGCACGCACCTTCGTCGAGCTGTACGACGCCATCGCCCTCGACAAGCTCCAGTGCGCCCACGACTGGCTGACCATCGTGCCCGCGTTCTCCCACGACCCGCACGCGGAGTCGGCCGGGCGGGGTGACGCGCTCACGATCGCCCTCGACCACCTGCGCCCCGACCAGGTCGTCTACGTCTGCGGACCGCCTCCGATGCTGGCGGGTTCGCGGCTGCGGCTGCTCGCCGCCGGTGTGCCCGCCGACCGCATCCACCTGCCGCACCGGATTCCGGCGTCAGACCGTGGAGCGGGAGGGATTTTTCCGCAAACGTCTTCCTGACATTCCGGTCCTACGTTCCCCGTCATGACATTGAAGCCAACCCCCGGTCTGCGTCGTCGCGTCGGCGTCGCGGGAGCGGTCACCGCGCTCGTGACGACGAGTCTGACCGGGCTCGCTCAGCAGCCCGCCACCGCCACGCCCGGCCCGGTCGCCACCCACGCCGTGGCCGTCACCGCCGCCGAGCGGCAGGCGGTGCTGGCGTACTGGACGCCGCAGCGGATCGCGGCTCTGAAGACCCCGTCGGCGCAGGTGCCGCCCGTGGCGAAGCCCGACGGCGCACCCTGGACGCGGGCGGACGCCGTGTCGCGTACCGTCGGCAGGCTCTTCTTCACCGACCACGGCGAGGACACCAGCTGCACGGCGACCGTGCTGGACAGCGCCAACCGCAGCACGGTGGTGACCGCCGCGCACTGCGTCAACAACACCGACCTCCTCGGTGAGGACAACCAGTGGTCGGCCAACGTGCTGTTCGTCCCCGGCTACCGGGACGGCCGGGCGCCGTACGGCAGGTTCGTCGCCCGGCTGTCGGTGGTCTCCCCGACATGGCTGCTCAACGACCAGATCGAGAGCCTCTACGACTCGTACGACCAGGCGTTCGTGGTGCTCCACCCGGACGGCGACGGACGCCGGGTGCAGGACGCGGTCGGCGCTGCCCAGCGGATCGGCTACGACGTGCCGGGCGCGCGGGTGGTGCACCAGTTCGGCTACCCCCGGGCCAGCTCCGACGAGGCCCGCGAGGGGTTGCCCGAGTACACCGGTGAACGCCTCGCCTACTGCGTGGGCCCGGCGGTGGAGCAGCAGGCGACCGAGGAGTGGCCGGAGCCGCCCGGCCAGTGGGGCACCGCGTGCGTGATGGGCGGCGGCTCCAGCGGCGGCCCACGATTCGCGAACTTCGACCGGCACACCGGGCTCGGCACCGTCGTCGGCGACAACTCCCACGGCTACATCCCGGGGAAGCGTTACCTGGTGGGGCCGCAGTTCAGCACGGCGATCACCCGCCCACTCTTCCAGCAGGCGCAACACAGCTGATCCGGTGCGGTGGCCGGCCGGCAGGACCGCTCCCGGCAGTGATCCGGATCCCGCACCAGGAGCGCGGCGTGCGGGGGCCGGGGGCGGTGGGCGGCGCTGCCGGGTCGGCCCGCCGCCCACGACCTGACGGACCTGTACCCGCCCCGGTGCCGGCGGGGCACCCCCGCCGGCACCGGGAGTCACCGTCAGTGCTGACCGGTGGCCGGACCCCCATCAGTCGGGTCCGGCCAGGGGTCGACGGTGGCGGCGTCGAGCTGCGCGTTGAGCTGCTCGGTCAGGGCCGTCTGCTCCGCGCTGAGCATCTCGGGCCGGTGCCGGTCGAGCAGGTCCTGCGTCACCCGCAGCGTCTCCAGCCGCAGCGACGGGCCGGCCAGCCCCGCGAACAGGGCGCGGGTCGACGCGTCGGTGTCCGCGGAGGTGACGAAGCCGGGGGCGACCATACCGGTGAGTCCGTGCCGGGCCCGCCCTTCGGCGATCTCGGTCCAGGCGTCGGTCACGTGCCGCCAGACGCCGGTCACCGCGTCCTCCACCGCCAGGTGCAGCTCCTGCCAGGCCTTCTCGTGCTCGGCCAGCTGCTTCTCCGATCTGGCCTTGAGCCGGTCGTAGCGTCGCGTGACGTCCCGTCGGCGCAGGCCCACCCGCTTCGCCCGGTCGGCGGCGGGGTTGTGCGCGCCGGCCTTGAACGCGATGGCCGACACGCTGAGCAGCACCAGCAGACCGACCAGCGGCCACTTGAGGTCGGATTGGTGCGGGTCCAGGTGGCTGCCACGCAGCTTCGCCCACAACGCCAGCACCCCGACCACCAGCGTGGCGAAGCCCACCGGCAGCACCCAGCTCGGCCAGGGCAGCTCGCCCGGCTGCCGCTCCTCGTCCTCCGGGCGCCACATCACGAAGACCCGGCGGAGCAGGATGCGCCAGCCCAGCTGTCCCCGCCAGCGCCGCCGTTCGGCCCTGGCCCGGTGCCGGAACAGCGGCACCCCCAGCCAGTAGCCGGCGAGGGTGAGCGCCATGAAGATCCCGGCCCCCGGCAGGAACGCCACCCAGTATTCGACGGACCCGCCGCTGTCGAGGGCGTCGCGGAACGACTCGGCGAGGAAGACCGTGTCGTAGACCGCGCTGAGCAGGATCACCGTCCACACGAACGCCGGATGCTGCCAGCCCGGACGGTACCGCCGGTCCTCGACGCCGTCGGCGGCGTGGTCCGACTCCACCAGTCGTTCCTGGCGTGCCGCCGCGCCGAGTTCCCGCTCGGCGAGCAGCACCTCCAGCCGGTGCAACCCCAACTTCGCCCGGTGCCAGGCGTCGACCATCCGGTCGCCCGCCGTCTTCAACCGCTGGTGGTACGCCGTCAGCGCCTCCTCCGCGTCGGCCTTGGCCTGGACCAGGCGGGCCGACTCGGTGTGTGACAACTGGTCCGGCCGGTACGGCTCCGGAGTGGCGACCGGCTCGGCGAGCCGGGTCGCGCCGAGGGTCAACAGCGGGGGGCACTGCACTGAGGGGTAGCGGCGGCCGTTGCCGCTGTCGTGGTGGCGTACGAGATTGTCGGTCATCGCTCATCCGCTCTCTGTGCTGATCACGATTTCGACCCTTCGGTTGCGCTGCAGGCATTCCTCGTCCCAGGCGCCGCCCGGCCGCTGCTCGGTCAGGCAGATCCGGCCGGTCTCCCCGGCGCCCCTGGTGACCGGCGTGGGCAGCCCCAGGCCGTGCAGGACCGCCCCGACCGCTGCGGCCCGGCGTTCGGACAGGTCCTGGTTGTGGCGGTCGCTGCCCCGGGAGTCGGTGTAGCCGACGACCTCGACCCGGGTGACCCGGTCCTCGCCGATCTCCTTCCTGATCTGCCCGAGCCGGGCGATCCCGGCCGGCCCCACCTCGTCGGAGTCGGTGGCGAACAACGTGGCCGACGGCACCGGCCAGACGGTGCCGTCCGGCTCCGGCAGCGGCGGTCCCCCCTCGGGACGGAAACTGACCGGTGGGTCGGTGGGCGGCTGGCCGGCCCCGCCCCCCGTTCCCCCGGACCGCACGGGCACCGGGGCGGTGGAGACCTCGCAGGAGGCCGCCTGCGCCGCCGCGCAGAGCCGTCGCCAGTACTGCCGCAGCCAGGCCAGCTGCCCGGTCTCCGGAATCGGCTGGCCCTCGGCGGGATGCCCCACACCGAGCATCACCAGGTGGTTCCCGGCCAGCTCGGTGGGCCATCCGGCGCGCGCCGGACAGTCCCGGACGGCGGCTTCGATCATTGCCGCCCCACCGGCGGGGGCCCGGCTGAGGTCGGTGCAGCCGACGGTGCCCAACCCGTCCGTGGCGATCACCACCGTCCGGCGGGCCTCGCCGGCGGGGGCGGTCTGTCCACTGGCGACACCCAACGCGCCCAACACGTCGGTGCCGTCGGTACGGGCCGGCATCCGCGCCGCCTGGCTCACCGACCTGTGCAGGCAGGACCTGGTCTCGTCGCGTTCCAGCCGCTGGTTGTTGGGTCGGGTGCTGGTGGGTGCGGTCGCCCGGTCGCGGATCGCCCAGGCGACGGTGGACGCTGAGCCGTCGAAGGCGCCGATGGAGACCACGTCCCCACGGTCGACGGCGGCAGCCACCTGGGCGTCCACCTCCGCCGCCCAGTCCGGTGCCGACCCGGCCCCCCGGGTGGACGCCGAGACGTCCAGCAGCACGGCCGTGCGGCCCACGCCGGTCGGGGCCGCAGACCCGGCGGGGGTCACGCACGGGTCCGGCGGCTCTTCCTCGCCGCCGCATCCGGCACCGAGGCTGAGCGCCGCGACGGTGACCGCCGCCAGCGCGACCCGGCCGAGCGCCGTGCCCCTGCTGTGCCCGCTGCCCCGGCCGGCCTTCCCGACCGGGCCGGACCCGTCGAGCACGGCGAGCACGCCCGGCCCGTCGAGCATGCCCGGCCCGTCGATGCGGTCGGGGCCGTGGACGCGTTCGGGGCCGTCGGTGGGGTCGGGCCTCATGACTCGGCCCCGGATTCGACCGCCGCGATCGGGAAGCCGCCCTCGTCGAGGTGCATCTGCCGGCGCAGCGTCTGCAGGGCCGCGTCGTAGGCGCTGGCGAACTCGTAGAGGCCGACGTTCTCGTGGTCCTTGCTGGCCTGACGCAGCACGTCGACCAGCTGCACCGCGCTCGCCCGCCGGTGGTTGACCAGGCTGGTGACCACGGCCGAGACGGTCGGATCGGCGAGCTGCGCGGCGTACGCCACCATCGCGTCGTGGCCGAGGGTGTCGAACAGCTGCTGCCAGCGTCGCGCCACCTGCTCGAACCGGTCGGCGCGCAGCAGGGCCAGCGTGGTGTTCGCCTCGACGTCGAGTTTGCGCTGCTCGAACGGCAGCAGGTGGTCACGGACCCGGGGGTCGGGCAGCACCCGCACCTTGGCCCGGCACCGCACCATGCCGGCGGCGCCCCGGTAGCACCACTGCGGGTTGAGCGCCTCCTGGATCGCCTGCTCCGCCTCCACCGACTGGTAGGGCGAGAAGTTCCGCGCCACCTCCCAGATCCGCTCGCGGACGGTGTCCCGGGCGCTGGCGGTGAACTCACCCGCCTCGGCGACGAGGTCGTGGTAGGACAGGAAGGCGGACCACACCAGGGTGGTGTGCACCTGGAACTCGTAGACGTCACCCTGGCAGAGCGCGGTCAGCAGGGTGCTGTCGTCGGTCGGTTGGTAGGTGATCTCCTCGTCCCTGGTGACCTGCCCCCGTGGGGTGCCACGGAACCAGTCGACCAGCCGACGCCACAGACTGCGCCGGGCGACGGTACGGCCGGATGTCGGAATGCTCACGGGTTGCCTCCTCAGGTGGGCTGTGACGGATCGGTGGTGGCCCCGCCGACGGCGGCGGCGCCGGGCGGGGCGAGCAGGCGGCGGGCGGTGGCCGACTGCCGGGACCAGTCGCGCAGATAGAAGCGGCTGCGTCCGACCAGCCGGCCGACGAACACCGCGGAGAACAGGGCGACCAGCAGGTCGGCCAGCACCGGGTCCTCGTCGCCCAGTTGCAGCCACATGTGCAGCGTCTTCCAGGACCGGGGGGCGGTGGTCGGGTCGCCGAGCGCACCCCGCCAGAGCGCGGCCAGCTCAGCCGGCTCCGGGGTGAAGCCCTCGACGGCGGTGAGCAGCAGCGGCCACCCCTCGTGGGGGGCCGGACCGGCGAGCCGTCCCAGCAGGGTCATGCCCCGGGCGGCGTGGACCCGCAGCCGGTGCAGGTCCTCGTCGTTCCAGGCGACCAGCGTGCGCCAGGTCTCCTCGGGGGCGACGGGGTAGAGGTCCATCAGCGCCCGCGCCACCGAGGCGCTGCCGTTGAGGTCGTCCCGGCTGGCCAGGGTACGCAGCTCCCGCAGGGTGTCGGCGGGGGCGAGGCGGCCGATGCGGGTGCTGTAGACGCGGGCGGCGGTGTCGTGCAGCGCCGGGTTGGCGCTGCGTACCCAACTGAGCACCCGACCCTGGATGCGGGCGACGAGCCGGTCGTCGTACGCCGCGACGTGCAGCGCCCAGGCGGCGGCCTGCCGGCCGGTGCCCCGTTCGTCGGCCGCCCACTGCCGGAGCATCCCGTTGCAGACCTCGTCGAAGTCGTACGTGGCGAGCCAGCCGGTGATCTGTGCGGCCCGCCGCCTGACCTCGTCGCGGCGGGTGAAGACCAGCTCCTCCAACCAGACGAGCAGCGGCAACCGGACGCCGTCGAAGTCGTGCCACACCACGTCGAGGACGTCAAAGAGCAGGCGGGGATCGGCGAGCCGGGCCCGGCGGGGCTGCTCGCCGGTCTCGGCCGCCGCGAGGGGGGACTCACCGCCCCAGGCGTGCAGCATCTGCTCGACGCCGCCGTCGAACACCACCCGGAGCGGCCGTTCGGCACCGCTCTCCACCGCCTGGAGGATTCCCAGCAACAACTCGCTGGCGTCGAAGACGTCAGCCAACGGGAGGTCGTGCAGGGCCGCGTAGGCGAGCTGGAACGCCTGCCGGCGCGGGGCGGCCTGCGGGTCCTCCAGGACCTTCTCCGCGCTGTCCTGCTTGAGCAGGCGGGCGACGACGTCGCGGCGACGGCGACGCAGTCCGCCCAGGGCGATGCCCAGCTCCTCGTCGACCCCGCTCCAGCCGGCCAGCGACTGGGCGAGTTCGACGGTCTGCCGGGGGCGGGGGTGCGCGGCCAGCTCGGTGGCGATCCCTTCGTGCGCCACGCACCGGTCGATGAACTCCTCCCAGCAGTCGCCGTCGCACGCGGCGTAGCTGTCGGCGCAGCCCCGCTGCCGCAGCAGCAGCCGCCGCAGGTGCCGCCGGAGCACGTTCTCCGGCGGCGGCGGGGTGTAGTCGACGGTGTGCTGGGCGAGGGTCGGGTCGGCGGTGTCGCCGTGTCCGTCGAGGATCACCACGTAGGCCGAGTCGGTGCGGGCGAGCAACTCGAAGGCGCGCAGGGTGCCGATCGTCACCGCCTCGCTGGCGGGCAGCTCCAGCACCGTGCCGTGGTCCTTGAGCAGCAGCCCCTCCTGCCGGGCCAGCTGGGTGAGGGTCACCTCGGGGTCTTCGATGCCGACCACCCGGTCGAGCCCGACGACGTGCCGCAGCATCAGCTCGGCGGTGGTCCGCCGACCGGTGCCGACGCCGCCGCGCAGGACGACGACCCGCTTGTCCCGGAGGCGTTCGAGGGCGTCGTCGAAGCAGGCCACCATCACCGAGGTGTGCTCCGCCTCGAGCAGTTCGGCTTGGGTGCGCTGGGACCGCAGGAGGGTGATCCGACGCCCGTCGGAGAGCTGGATGTTGATGAGCATGGCGTGGTCGCCGTAGACGGTCTGCCCGACGTTGGAGAAGACCGGGTCGGGCCCGGTGCCGCCGCGCACCGGGTCGTCGGCGTGGTGCCAGCTCTCGTCCTTGCCGCCGGAGTCGCCGGGGACGGGCTTCGCGCCGGACGCGCGGATCTGGTTCATCCGGTTGCGGGCGTCGCCCTGCCCGGGGCCGGACGGGTCCGGCGCAGGGGAGCGACCGGGCTGTTCGGCCGGGGCCGGCGCGGCGGCCTCACCGGGGTCGGGCGACGACTTCTCCTCCGTGACGGGGTGGTCCGGCGTGCCGTCGCTCGCCGCGGTGTTCTTCTCGTCGCCGTTGGCGGGCGGGTCGGTGGTCATGCCGATCCTCCTCCCTTGCTGATCGGACCGTGGTTGGTCACGGTCGCGTGGTCGCCGTAGACGATCTGTCCCACGTTGTCGCCCTGCTGGCGGGCGTCGTGGTTGCGGTGGAGGCCGGCGGCCTGCCGGGCCAGGCGGGCCAGGTCCCGTGGGTCGCCGGCCGGCGCGGACGCGGACCGGTCGGGGGTCTGCGCCGTCGCGGGCCCGTCGACCGCCGCGCTGACCGCCGGCGGCGGCTGGGACGGCAGGTGGAGCCAGGCGTTGGCCTGGAACGTCTTGTCCGGCACCACCGCGCGGACGGACCGGAACATCCACGACTCCATGCCGAGGGCGTTGACCGGTACGACCCGGCGGTAGACCTCGTCGGAGACGACCGCCACCACGGGCGCGGCCGGCACCGCGACCGCCGCCTCCCGGCTGGCGCCGCAGTCGCGCAGTCGGGCCGCGTCCACGATCGCGTCGCCGCCCCGGGGCACGCCTGCGGTGTCGACGCTCACGTCTCCGCAGTCGATGCCGACCCGCAGCCGGAGCAGGTGGTCGGGGTGCTTGTTGCGGTTGTGGTCGAGGATCTCCTGTCGCAGCTGGGGCAGCAGACCGGCGAGGACCCAGGCGATCGGCACGTCGGCCGGAACGAGGATGAGTTCCCCGTCGCCGCGCTCGCGACGGATCCAGCGGCCCGGGTAGGGGCACCGGTGCTCGATCCGGCCGACTATCTGCTCCACCGTGGTCGCCAGATCGGACTGACGCGGGTATCCGCCCGCGCTGGAATTGACGATGTCCAACGAGACGACGGTCCAGTGTCGTGGAAGTTCCATGGCGATTGTTCGTCCTTTTCTACTGAGGGGTGGGCCGGTTTCGACTCTGCGGCGGGAATTGTGAAACCGGCTAGTTGATCTACATCAGGTGATGGGGTCGGCCGCCGAATCGGCGAACCGTCCCAACCCGACCTCGTCGACGATCACGATCGAGCCGTGCCGGGTCACCAGCAGGCCCAGGTGCGCCAACCGGCGCAACGCCCGGTGCACCGAGATCTGCGACGCGCCGACCAGTTGGGCCAGCTCCCGCTGGGTGGTGGGGGCGACCAGCTCGTCGTCCACCAGGACCGTCAGATCGGCCAGCACGGCGGCGACCCGGGTGGTCGTGTCGAACGACGCGGTGACGGTCCGCTTGTCAGCCGCCCGGAGCCGATCGGCCAGCAACCGGGCGAAGGACCGGTGTGCCGTCGGATGCCGCCGCAGGTAGTCGTCGAACGCCTCGGCCGGGATGCGGCGGACCACCACCGGCCCGACGGCGACCACCGAGGCCGACCGGGGACCGTCGTCGAGATAGGACAGCTCACCGACCAGGTCACCGGCGAACCGCAGCGCGATCCCCCGCGGCCCCTGCCGGCTGCCCTCGACCATGATCCGGGCCTGTCCGGTGGTCAGCAGCAGCAGGTGGCGACCCCGGTCACCCTGCCGCAACAGGGCGTGCGCGGACGGGAACTCCTGCCGCCCGCCGATGCGCAGCAGGGCGGCCCGGTCGGCATCGGACAGCCGGCCGGCGAAGCTCGTCCGCGACCACCAGGTGGACGTCCTGTTCGGTTCCTCGGTGTGGGAAGCCACCGGTCTCTCCTCTCCTCGGTCGGTCAGGTGTCGACGGGTCGGTCAGGTGTCGACGGGTCGGTCAGAGCAGCGCCAACGCGACCAGGACGGCGGCGAGCGCGATGAGCACCGTCCCGATGCGGACCCAGCGGTACTTGGTCATCACCAGCCGGCTGAGCCAGCAGAGCTGCGAGATCAGGCCCGGCATGGTGTCCTGTGCGGCCCGTTCGACGTACCGGCGGACCAGTGCCGGGTCGCGCAGCCGGTACACGTGCCCGAAGTACGCGACCTGCCGCACCTCGGCGGCGCCTGCCGTCCTCGGCAACAACGCCATGGCCAGGGCGAACAGGGCAACCGCGGCGCAGGCGCAACCCGACCACCAGGCCCAGGCCGCCGCGCCGGTCAACCGCCCCGGCGACCAGCGGGTGCCGGTCAGCACGGTCAGCATCGCCAGCACGACACCGCCCGACATGGTCAGCCACTGCGACGCCTTCGCGTCCGCCCGGCGCAGCTCCTCGCGGGCCTCGGCGATCAGCCGCTCCGCCAGCCGCAGCGCCGCCTGCCGGTCCCCCTCCGGCCGGCCGGGACGGTCGACGCCCCCGCCCGGGGCGGCGACGGCGGCGCGTACCCGTCGGTGCAGGACGCGGTCGTTGGGGACACGGGCTGCTCGGTACATGGGACTCCTCGGAACCGCAGGACTGCCGTCCCGATGAGGGTCCCGAAATCGGGCCCTGCGCTCGATGTCGAGCCCTACGGCTCGGATGTCGACATCGACACAGAACCGGCCAGGGACCGCAGCAGCTCCGGCTGCACCACCACGATCCGTCGCCGTCGGGTGAGCAGCACCTGCCGGTGCCGCAGCACCCGCAGCGTCCGGGCCACCACCTCCCGGGACACCCCGACGGACGCGGCGAGGTCCTGCTGGGTCAGCGGCAGGTCGAGCGCGATCCCCTCCGGCGTCGGCACACCGTGCCTGTCCAGCAGTTCCACCAGCAGGACGACCAGCCGGTGGTCGCCGTTGCTGGACCCGTACTCGACCCGCCGGCCGTCGGCCTCACGCAGGCTGGAGGCCAGGTGACGCAGCAGCGACAGGGCGACCTCGGGGTTGTCGGCCAGACAGCGGTGCAACCGTTCGGCGGTCAGCACCACGGCCCGGATCGGCGACAACCCGGTGACGGTGGCCAGCCGGGGTCGGGCGTCCACGGCGGACAGTTCACCGAGGATGTCGCCCGGTCCCCGGATGGCCAGCAGCGCCTCCCAACCCTGCCGTGAGGTGGAGGTGACCTTGACCCAGCCCTGCTCGATCAGCACCACGTGCCGGGACGGGTCGCCCTGGTGGAACAGCGTGGCGTTGGCCGGGTAGTCGTGCCGGGTGCCGGCCTGGGCCAGGGCGTGGCGGGCCTCGGGCGAGAGGCCGCCGAGAAAGCTGCCGGCCGGAGGGGAATGGGCGGGAACTGCGGCCGGGTCGCTGCTGGCAGAGTCGCTCCGAGAACGAGATGTCATGGGGAACGCTCTCCTCTTCGTGAATCGCGTGCTCCGCCTCGCCCGTCGACGTTGAATCGGGCAGTCCCGTGCACAGGACGCGGTGTGTGGTTCAGGTCCCGGGGCGGAAGAACGGGAAGGCGTCCTTTCTATCGTTGCCGTCAATAGCCTGTGATCCGCCGAATGGGTAAGCGGAGATGCGAAAGGGCGACCGCCGGTGGCAACTGTTCGGGGGCGGATCACACCGTTCGTGCCGCCGACGCCGACGTCGTCGCCGACCTCGGCGTCGCCCGGTGGGCGGACCGGAACAGTCCCGACGACACCGGCAGATCTGTCGACGTCGCTGGAATCGTGGAGAACGCGCCGGTCAGCCGGTCGCGCCGGGCCGGTGGCGTCCCGGTCGACAGCCCGGGCCCGGCCCGTCGCACCGGCCGCCGCCGGGAGCAGCCACGTCGCCCCACCGGCCTTTCCGATGCCGTGTCGGACACCGGACAAAACCGCCGTGTCGGAAAGGACCGTCCAACGCTGGCGGTCCGGCCGGCCGGTCGTACCCCTGCCGGTAGGGTCCAGACTCAGCAGGCAGGAGGGGAGCCGATGATCGGGCTTGAGGTGCCGCCCGCCGTCGAGGCGGAACAGGTCGTCGCGGCCGTCCTGGCCGACCTGCGTGCAGGCGACCACCGGGGCGTGGTGGTCGACTCCCCGCCCGGGGCCGGCAAGTCGACCCTCGTGGTGCGGGCCGCCGTCGAGCTGGCCGTCGCCGGTGAGCCGCTGATGATCGTGGCGCAGACCAACGAGCAGGTCGACGACCTCATCGACCGGCTCGCCACCAAAGCCCCCGAGCTGCGCATCGGCCGGCTGTCGGCGACCGACTACCGGCCGTCGGAGCGGGTCCGGGGCCACGACACGGTCCGGGTCGCGTCGAAGGTCGCCGACCTGGGCGACCCGGCCGTCACCATCGGTACGGCGGCGAAGTGGGCCACGGTCACCGCGGGCCAGTGGCCGTGGGCGATCGTCGACGAGGCGTACCAGATGCGGTCGGACGCGCTGCTGCGGGTGGCCGGGAGGTTCGAGCGGGCGCTGTTCGTCGGTGACCCCGGGCAGCTCGACCCGTTCTCCACCGTCGAGACGCTGCGCTGGACGGGCCTGAGCTGGGACCCGATGCAGGCGGCGGTGGCGGTGCTGCTGCGGCACAACCCGCAGCTGCCCGTGCACCGGCTGCCCGTGTCCTGGCGGCTACCGGCGTCGGCGGCCCCGGTGGTCGCGGCGGCGTTCTACCCGTTCACCGGGTTCCGTGCCGGCACCGGCCCGGCCGACCGGGCGTTGACGCTGACCCGACCCGGCCCTGGCGACGCGCTCGACGCGGCGGTGGAGCTGGCCGTCGGCACCGGCTGGGCGTTGCACGAGCTGCCGGCCCGGCACACCCTGCGTACCGACGCGGAGGCCGCCGCGGCGTGCGCCGCGCTCGCCCTGCGCGTGCTGCACCGGGGCGCGGTCGCGGTCTCCGAGCACGCGCCGGCCGGCACGCCGGTCACCGCCGACCGGATCGCCGTCGGCGCCGCGCACCGCGACCAGGCCGCCGCGATCCGCGCCCACCTCGGCCCGGAAGGGGCGGGCATCACCGTGGACACCGCCAACCGGCTCCAGGGCCGCGAGTACGACGTGACGATCGTGCTGCACCCGCTCTCCGGCCGGCGGGACGCGACGAACTTCCACCTGGAGTCCGGTCGGCTGTGCGTGCTGACCTCCCGGCACCGGCACGCCTGCATCGTGGTGGCCCGCGCCGGCATCGGTGAGCTGCTCGACGCCCACCCGTCGACGGAGTCGGTGCACCTGGACGTGCCGGTGAAGTTCCCCGACGGCTGGGCGGCCAACCAGACCACCCTGGCGTTCCTGGCGGACCACCGGGCGTCGACCTGAACCCGATGCGGTGCGCGCCGGGGTCGGGGCCGGTCTCGCCGGGGGTGACGACGCCCGACGGGACCGCTCCGGCCAGGTGACGACGCTGGCCGAAGTGGTCGTGCCTGCCCGGGATGAACTGAGCGTGCGCCGTGATCCGTACTGACGGGTGTGCGGACGACGGAGTTGGTCACCTGCCCCCGGAACGCGTTCGACTGGCTCGGCCCGGCCGGCGTACGGGCGGTGGTGATCCGCTGGCTGCGCCTGGTCGCGTCGGACGCCGAGCTGGCGCCGTACCTGATCGGGCTGGACCGGCCCTGGCTCGCCCGCCGGTTGACCGCCCTGCTGGCCGTGGCCCTCGGTGACCCCGGCGGGGACGGTGGGCGGGCGGCCGGCGGGGCGTGGCGGCGGCTCGGGTTGACCGACGAGCAGCACTGGCGGGTGCTGGACTACCTGGCCGCCGTGCTCTGCGGCCTCGGCCTGCCGGTCGACACGATCGTCGCGGCCCAGCGCGCCGTCGCCGGCGATGCCCGTGCGTGACGCATGCCGACGGTGGACGGCCGTCGGCGGGCAGGCGCACGCCTGACGGCGGTCAGCCCCAGTTGTCGCCGTACTCGCGGACCCCGTCGACGTCGAGGGTGATCCGGCTGTTGGGGGTCCACGCGCCGGTGGCCGCCTGCCAGCTCGGGTCGTCGCGTTCGTCGATCGCCGTCCAGTTCGGCCGGTGCAGCCGGAGCTGGATCGGCCCGGAGGAGGCCCCGGGGGCGAGGACGCCGGTGGTGAAGGTCAGCTCCACCCAGCCGGGGAAGGGGGTGCCGGGCACCGGGTAGACGGTCGGGGTCGGCGTCGGGCCGGGACCGGGCGGCGGCGCGGGCGGCGGAAAATACTGGAGGGTACGGCGGATGGTGGCGCAGCCCAGCGTCGCCCAGTCGCACTCGCTGCTCAGCGCCGCGTTGCCGTTCTCGAAGCGCAGGTGGTAGCGGACCCGCACGGTGGTCAGGTCCAGTGGTGCGGTGCCGGTGTTGGTGACGGCGAGCCGGAACTGGGCCTGGTTGTCGGTGGGTGCCCAGTCGAGGTTGAGATAGTCGACCTTCGCCCGCCCGTACGAGGTGCGCACGGTGGTGACCGCCGAGGTGTCGGAGTAGCCGCCGAGGGCGTACGCCTGGAGGGCGATCCGGTAGTCGGTGCCCGGGGCGAGGTCGGTGAGGGTGACGGCGTTGGTCTGCGTGCTGCCCAGTCCCCGGTAGGCGTTCGGCCCGATCGGCGAGCGCACGTCGTAGGTGATCGGGCCGCCTGGCTCGCCCTTCCACGTCGACGGGGTCCAGGTCAGACTGAGCCGGTGCGGGTCGTTGGCGACCACCACCGGTGCGCCGGGGGTGGTCAGTGCCGGGGTGTCGTCGGCGCGGGCGGCGCTGACCGCGACCAGGCTGACGAGCGCGGCGACGGTGGCGGTGGCGGTGACACGACGGGCACGCATACCCCGGATGGTACGGATATCGACGCACGTGCATCAATGACGGAGATGGTGCCGCTGATTCGCCAACGTCGTCAGCTCGACAGCGTCCGACCGCCCCCTGCCGTCCCGGCGGGGAGCGCCACCCGTTGCCGGGCACCACGGAGCGGGACCCTGGCCCGGGTCCCGCTCCGTGGTCGCGCCGCGTCAGGGCGGCGGAGGTGTTCGCTCAGGCGGGGATGTAGTCGAACTCGTCCGGGTTCGGGCCGGTCCGGCCCGACTCGCCCCGGTCCAGCCCGCTGAGCCGCTCCATCGCCGTGTCGTCCAGGGTGAAGTCGAAGATCCGGAAGTTCTCCTCGATCCGCTTCGGGGTGGTCGACTTCGGGAAGACGATGTCGCCGCGCTGCACGTGCCAGCGCAGCACCACCTGGGCGGGGGTGCGCCCCACCTGCTCGGCGACGTCGACGATCGTCGGGTCGTCGAGCACCCTGCCCTGGGCGATCGGCGACCACGCCTCGGTGAGGATGTTGTGCTCGCTGCCGTACGCGCGCACCTGCTCGTTGGTGAGGTACGGGTGCACCTCGATCTGGTTGACCGCCGGCACCACGTCCGCCTCGGCGGCCAGCCGCTCCAGGTGCGGCACCTGGAAGTTCGACACCCCGATCGAGCGGGCCCGGCCGTCGCGCTGGAACTCCTCCAACGTCTTCCAGGTGGAGACGAAGTCGCCGTCGTAGCGGGTCGGCAGCGGCCAGTGGATGAGGAACAGGTCGACGTGGTCCATCTTCAGCGCGGACAGCGTCGACTCGAACGCCCTGCGGGCGTCCTCGGGGTGGTGGAAGCCGTTGTTCAGCTTGCTGGTCACGAAGACCTCGCCCCGGTCCAGCCCGGAGGCGCGGACCGCCTCGCCGACCTCCGCCTCGTTGCCGTACATCTGGGCGGTGTCGATGTGCCGGTAGCCGACCTCCAGCGCCCGGCGCACCGCCTCGGCGGTGTCCTTCGGTTCGATCTGGTAGACCCCGAAGCCGAGCTGCGGGATGGTGTTGCCGTCGTTGAGGCTGATGTCGGGAACGGTGTGCGCCATGTCGGCTGTCTCTCCCATCGTCGTGTTCGCCCGGTTCGGCGCGTCGGTCGGCCGCCGGACCGCAGCCCGCACGCCCGCCGGGCGGGCGTGTCACGACGAGGGTGTACCCGGTCGGGCCGCGTCCTCACGGCCCGACCGGGGTGATCTGCGACAACCGGACCGTTCAGCCCCAGATCGCGGTGGCCCACTCCGGGTGGTCGACGAACGGGTTGCGGTTGCCCTGCCAGCGCTCGTAGATGCGCTGGTTGCGGCGCTGTTCGAAGGCGTCCGGCGGGTCCTGCCGGTGCCACTGGAGCAGCACCGGCAGCCGGCCCAGGTAGGGTGCGCTGCCGTTGGTGACGGAGTTGTTCATCTCCAGGTTCGGCCAGCCGTCGTCACCCTCGTACCGGATCGCCATATACATGATCATGCGGGCGACGTCGCCCTTGACCGCGTTGCGGGGCTCGAACGAGTCGGCGTCGGTGTAGCTGCCGGCGGCCTCGGCGACCGCGCTGCCACCGGTGTCGAAGTCCTTGTTGCCGCGCGCGGAGTTGACCGTCACGTCCTCCGGCCGCAGGTGGTGCACGTCGGTGCCCGGCCCGGTGGCGGTGCCGAAGTCACCGTGCGACTTGGCCCAGACGTGTTCCCGGTTCCAGTCGTTGGCCCCGCCGCCGTTGCTGCTCTTGCTCTGCGACCGTCCGCTGTAGAGCAGGATGACGTTGTTGGCGTTCGCCGGGTCCTGGTCGGTGTCCTTCAACGCCTCCCACACCTGGTCGTAGTTGAGCTTCGTCTGGGTCTTGATGATGGTGTGCAGGGAGGTGCGCAGCGCGCTGCCGCTCTTGCCGACCGCGCCGGCGTAGTACGTCGAGTCGTACGGCCCGGTGGAGCCGGTGGGCGCGGGGGTGGGGGAGGCGCTCGCGGTGGGCGTCGGCGTGCCGCCGCCACCGACGCTCATCGCGGTCGGGCTCTTCAACCCCCCGTGACTGAAGTACGCGGTCAGCGTCCCGGTCGCGGTGACCTGCCGGCCCCGCAGCGACGGGTTGGTCAACAGCCCGAACGTGCTGCGGTAGTCGGCGGTGATCTGGACGTAGAGCATCCGGCTGGTGCCGGTCTCGGTGGCCGTGTCGGCCAGGGCGATGGCGGTGTCGGCGGTGTAGCCGGAGGTGAGCACCGTGCTGGTGGCGGTAGGCTGGCCGATCACGTAGCCGGTGACCGTGGCGGTCCGGCCGTCCTGGGTGGCGAGGGCCTGCGCCACGGTCGACGTGGCCGCCGCGGACGCCGACGTGGCGGACACCGCCACCGGGACCGCCAGGGTGACGACGGCGATGAGCGCGGCGATCAGCCGCCCGGGTCGCGGGCGGGTGCTGCTCTTCATATCCATGCCCGGCGATGTTATCGGCCGGAACCCGACCGGCGGGAGGTCGACGAGGTGAATTCCCGGCCACCGCGAACCGTTGCGCGACAGGGTCCCGACAGGCGGGGCGACCGGCTCAGCGGGCGGGGTCCCGCCCGACGGCGACCAGCTCAGCGGGCACGGACGGCGGCGGAGGCGACGCGGAAACCGATGGTCCGCTCGACCAGCCGTTCCACCAGCTCCGCCTTGCGCAGGCCGCCCACCCCGCGCAACCCGAGGCGGGCGGCCAGCGCCCGCAGGTCCCGGATCGCCCAGGGCGTCAGGTACGCCGTACCGTCCCCGCGTCGTGCCATGGCGTCGAGCGCGGCCGACGCGGCGTCCAGGTCGACGCCCGACGGGGCGGGCTGCACCGGCGCGGTCGGCGACAGCGGCGTCGGGGCGGCCGGCCGGTCCGACGGGCCGTCGGCCGGTGCCACCGGGTCGCCGGCCGGCGTCACCGGGACGACGGCCAGCCGGGCCCGGCCCTGCGTCAGCGCGGCCACGTCGGCGGCCGACAGCCCGGCCAGCAGCTCACCCACCCGGGCCAGCACCCCGGCCGCGAGGTCCCCGCCGGGTGGCGTCCCGGTCACACCGTCACCTCACGGGGTTGCAGGTGGGCGATGAACTCCGTGGTGATCTGCCGCAGCTCCTCCTGAACCACCGGCGAGGTGACCCGGTGCCGCAGCACCACCGGCACCCCGCGCGGGGTGTTCCCGGCGAACAGGGTGATGTTCTCCCGCAGCGCGGTGGGAAAGACCGGCAGCCCCAGGGCGCGTACCTGGTCCAGGTAGCCCTGGTGGGCGGCGATGGGTCGCTGCGCGGTCAGCTGGATCATGGTGAAGACCACCCCGGCGATGTCCGGGGCCACCTTGTGGTGCCGGCGGCTGGTGGCGAACCGGCGGGCGTCGGCGTTGTAGCGGTCGACCAGCTCCCGGACGCTGCCGCAGAGGTGGTCGATGCCGAGGGTGGACAGGTAGTCGGCCTTCGCCGGGATGAGCAGGTGGTCGCTGGCGATGACGGCGGACTGGGTGACCACGTTGAAGTTCGGCGGGCAGTCGATCAGCACCAGGTCGTAGCCGTCGAGCGCCGCGTCGTGCAACCCCTCGGCCAGCGCGCCCCGGACCCGGAACAGCTCCCGGTCGTAGTCCTCCCCGTCGGCCACGCCCCGGGCCAGCGCCAGGTCGATGTCGGCCAGCCCGAGGTGCGAGGCGATCAGGTCCAGCCGGCCGGCCCCGGTCAGGTGCGCGTTGGCCGGGCCGGGGGAGACCACCAGCTCACCCAAAGTAACCGCCGGGGTGTCCCCGCGTAGCCCGTCGTACCAGCGTTTCACGGTGCGGCCGTCGCGCAGCCGCTCCCGCCAGTCGTCCGGGTCGTAGAAGCTGAACGTCAGGCTGGTCTGCGGATCGAGGTCGATCAGCAGCACCTTCATCCCCCGGTTCGCCAGTTCGGCACCGAGGTTGGCGGTCACGGTGGTCTTGCCCACCCCGCCCTTGTAGTTGATCACGGACACGACGTACACCGGCGGCACCTCCCCAGAGGGGGAACCGTAACCGTCCGGATGTCGTCTGACCATCCATGATGCCCACCCCGCCCGGTCACGCTCCGCGACCGGTCATCCGGCTCGCTGCCGTCGGCACCGGGCTCGCCGGCGTGGCCGTGGTCTGCTGGGCGGTCGGGATGACCCGCTGGCAACCGCTCACCGAACCGGCCGGCCCCTGGTCGGAGCGACTCCCCGGCGCGCACACCTACTGGGCCCGTGACCTGCGTTTCCTGGCGTTGGTGGCGGTCGTGTCCGGGCTGGTGCTGGCCGGCGGCGGCCGGCGCTCCTGGGCCCTGCCGGCCGTGCTGCTCGGCGGCGCCGCGCTGGTCGCCGACGTCGCCGTCGACCGGGCCGACCCCACCGGCCCCGGCGCGACCGTGCTGCTGGTCGCCGCCGGCTGGCTGGCCGTCGGGATCACCGCCACCCTCGGCGTACGCCGGGACGCGCAGACCGGTGTGGACGGTCCGGTCCACCGGGCGACCGGGGCCGACCCGGGAAACCCGCCCGGCGGGGCAGGAGTGGCGGCACCGGACAGTCGGGGAGGTCCGGCAGCGCGGCACCGGTCGGGCGTGGCCGGCCGGGACCGGACCATGCTGACCGGGATGGCCGTCGTGGCGGCGGTGTCGGCGCTGGTCGCGGTGCTGACCCGGTCGCCGACCGACCGGGAGCCCGCGCTCGGTCCGGCCACCCTGGTGACCGGCCTGCTCCTGCTGACGTTGACCGTGGCGGGCGCGCTGGCCGCCGTACCCGGGCGGGGTCGGGCCCGCAGCGCGGCGGGGTGCGGGATGGCCGCCGTCGGCGGGGTGGGTCTGCTGCTGGTCCGGCTCGTCGGGCCGGCCGACCGGCTGCTCCCGGCGGCGGTGCTCGGCGCGGTCCTGCTGGTGGGGGTGACGGCACTGACCCGGCCCGGTCCGGACGCCGTGCCGGCCTGGCGGCGGTACGCGGTGCTCGTCCCGGTGACCCTGGCCGCCCCACTGGCACTCTGGTACGTCGCGCTGCTGGTCAGTGCGGCTTTCCCGCTCGGCGCGTCGCTGACCGCGTTGGCCGGCAACAGCCCGGTCGGCGGCGGTGACCCGGACGTGCTTCCCGCACTGGCCGGCCTGTGCGCCGGCCTCGGCACCGCACTGCTGCTGACCCGGCCGCTGCCGGGGGTCACTCGACGACCGGCAGCACCACCTCGTTGTGCCGCAGGAACCACGGCTTCCACGGCGGGTCGAACCGGGCGTACCGGATCGCCCCCGACGGGGTCAGGCCGGCGTCGGTGACGGCCCGGCCCAGCGCGGTGGCCCGCTGATCGAAGGCCCGGTCGGTCCACCGCCCGGCGAACCGGACCGCTGCGGCCAACTGCTCCGGGATCTCCCGGACGGTGATCCGGGGGTCCTCCGGTTCGGGCACGGTGGCCGGGGTGAGTCGTGCGGGCAGCACGAACCACACCCGCCAGGCCCCGGGTCGGTCGCCCTCCTCCTGGACCACCGGCGCGGTCATCGCGATCTGCTCGGAGCCGGTCGCCGCCTGGACCACCGGCCCGTTCGTGCCCATCCGGCGGCGGGACCGGTTGGCCCCGGACAGATACGCGGCCAGCGGCCGGAACGCGGCGGTGCCGGCGGCGGCGAACCCGCCGTCGATGTGCAGTTCGGCGACCAGGTGGGCCGGGTACCGGCGCAGCTCGAAGCCGGGGTGCCGGCCCAGCACCCGGTACGGCTGCCGCTCGGTCATCGGACACGCTCCCGGTCGCGGGGGATCTTCTCCACCGCAACGCTACCGCCCGTGCGGCGTTTCCTCCCGGGGAAGCGGAACGGTCCGCCAGTACTGCCGTCTGCCCTCGTCCCGGACGACCACGCCGAGCCGGGCCAGTTCACCGCGCAGTTCCCGGGCGTCGCGCTGCCGGCCGGCCTCGACGGCCCGCTGCCGCGCGCCCAGCAGCGGGTCCGCCCCCGGCGGCAGTTCGGGCAGCCCCGCCACCCACCGGCGGTAGGTGTCCCGGTGCGGATCGCCGTCCTGCCACGGCCAACCGTGCTCACGGAAGGCGTCGCCCAGCCGTCGTCCGCTCAGGTCGGACCGTTCCCGGGCCAGTTCCGCACCGGCCGGGCCGAGCAGCACCAGCTCCTTGCGGTCGACGAAGACGGCGGTGACGGTGCCTCGGACCAGCTCGCGGTCGACGCCGTCGCGGCGTAACCGGACCCCGCCCCGGTCCACCGTGACGATCAACCGCTCCCGGGTGCCGACGTGGGCGAGGAGCAGCCCGGCCAGCATCCCGAGCAGCAGGCCCCCGACCAGTGCCCGCCGGTACGGCAGCCCGGCGACCAGTTCGAACCAGCCCTGCACCGGAGCCCAGGGCAGCCCGGCCACCCAGTCGGCGACCATGGGCAGCCGCCCGCCCAGGGCGCCGCCCAGCAGCGGGAAGCCGACCCACATCACCAGCAGATCCCCGAGGCCACCGCCGACCGTGGTCGGGGCGCCCGGCTCCCGTGCCCGCATGGTCAGTGCACCTCGCGCCGCAGTGTGCGCACCGTTCCGGCGGCGAGCGGCGCGACCACCCAGACCAGCAGGGACACCCCGAGCCGACCCCACTGCCCGGCGGTCACGTCCGGGCCGAGCAACGGCTCCATGGTGACCGAGGTGTCCAGCCAGCGGGCCGGGCCGTGCAGCGCCGCGATCATCGCGGACAGGATGCCCCACACGGTCGGCAGCAGCAGCGAGGTGACGATCGCCAGCGGGGTGTTGAGCAGCAGCAACCCGAACCCCGCGCCGATCAGCACGTTGATGACCTGGAACACGGCGGCGTGCCCGGCCAGTGCCGGGTCGAAGTTCCAGTCGCCCGCCCCGCCGGTGACCCCGGCCAGCAGGGTGCCGACGGCGGCGACGGCCAGGCTCACCAGCACCGACGCCAACGCGGCGAGCAGCACGGCGGCGAGCTTGGCGACGATCACCCGTTCCCGGCGCGGCACCAGGGCGAACGTGGTCAGTGCGGTGCGCTGGGACCACTCGGCGGTGATCGACAGGATGCCCAGCACCGGCAGCAGCAGCGCCACCGGCGCGAGCGACGCGGTGAAGAAGTTGGTGAAGGTCTGCGCGGTGTCGTCGACGAAGCGCAGTTGCAGCGCGACGATCGCGGCGGCGATCAGCCCGATCGAGGCCAGCAGCCAACGTCCGGCCCGGGTGTCGCCGAGTTTGCGCAGCTCCACCCCGATCAGCCGGGCCAGGGACGGGCCGGGGACCGCCCTGCGGACGGTGCCGGGGGGAGTGGTCGTCATGGTGGTCACTGCACGGCCTCCTTGGTGCTCGCGCCGGCGGTCAGGGTGAGGAAGAGCTGTTCCAGGCCACCGCCGCCGGCCGGCCGCAGCTCGGTGAGGACCAGCCCGGCGTCGGCGGCGGCCTGCCCGACGGCGTCGGATTCGGCGCGGACCACGCACCCGCCGTCGGCGTTGGCGGTGGCGTCCAGCCCGGCCCGGTCGAGGGTGAGCCGCAGGGCGTGCGGGTCGCGGGCCCGGACCAGGGTGCCCGCCCCGGCGAGCAGTTCGTCCTTGCCGCCCTGGGCGACGACCCGGCCGCCGCCGATCACCACCAGCCGGTCGGCGACTGCCTCCACCTCCCGCAGCAGGTGGGAGGAGAGCAGCACGGTGCCGCCCCGGTCGGCGAAGTCGCGCAGCAGGCCGCGCATCCAGAAGATCCCCTCCGGGTCCAGGCCGTTGGCCGGCTCGTCGAGGACCAGCACCCGGGGCTCGCCCAGCAGCGCCAGCGCCAGGCCGAGCCGCTGCCGCATCCCCAGCGAGTACGCCCCGACCCGCCGCTTCGCCGCCACCGCGTTCAGGCCCACCCGGTCGAGCACGGCGGGCACCCGGTCGGCGTCCACGCCCATGGTCCGGGCGGCCAGGGTCAGCGTCTCCCGCCCGCTGCGCCCGACGTGCTGCGCCGAGGCGTCCAGCAGCACACCCACCTCCCGGCCCGGGTTGGGTAGCTCCCGGTAGGGCCGGCCGGCGACGGTGGCGGTGCCGGAGCTCGGTCGGGTCAGCCCGCAGAGCATCCGCATGGTGGTGGACTTGCCCGCCCCGTTCGGGCCGAGGAAACCGGTCACCGTGCCGGGCTCGCAGCGGAAGGAGACGTCGTCGACGGCGGGGTGCGGGCCGTACCGCTTGGTGAGGTTCTTCACGGTGATCATGCCGTCGAGCCTGTCGCGACCACCCGGCCGGGCGCTGCGGCCGGCGGTCGAGTGTCACCCCTACCTAGGTCTACCGGCAGACCTCGACTTTGGTTGGTGTCCGGGCGGCCGGCCGGGTTTCTAGCATGGGTGGGTGAGTGCTGCCGTCGTACCCGATCATCCCTGGCTGCTGCCGGGGGCGCTGACGCCCGAGACGAGGGCATCCCGTCGTACGCCCCGGGACTGGCTGGTCGACACGGTGGCCTTCCTGCTCGCCGTCGGCTGGGCGCTGGTGGGCTTCGGCGACGCGGTGTCGCCCGACCCGCAGTTCGCCCACAACGCCGGGCCGCCCTGGCTGGTCGGGGTGGACCTGGCGGCGGGCCTGATCTTCTGCGCGGCCCTGTGGCTGCGCCGGCGCTGGCCGGTCGGGCTGGCCGTGGCCGGCCTGCCGCTGGCCCTGTTCTCGGTGACCGCCGGGGTGGCGCTGCTGGTCGTGGTGTTCACCGTGCTGGTCCACCGGCCGCTGCCGATCGGCGCGGCGCTGGTCGGCTTCCACCTGGCGGTCATCCCGCTCTACACCGTCGTACGCCCCGACCCGACGCTGCCCTACCTGGCGACGGTGGCCTGGACGGTGATGTTCGTCGGGATCGTGGTGGCGTGGGCGCTGTTCGTCCGGGCCCGCCGGCAGCTCGTGCTGTCGCTGCGCGACCGCGCCCACCGGGCCGAGGCCGAGCAGCAGCTCCGCATCGAACAGGCCCGGCAGCTGGAACGCAACCGGATCGCCCGGGAGATGCACGACGTGTTGGCGCACCGGATCTCGCTGCTCAGCCTGCACGCCGGGGCGTTGGAGTTCCGCCCGGACGCGTCACCGCAGGAGGTGGCGCGGGCGGCCGGGGTGATCCGGAGCAGTGCGCACGCCGCGCTACAGGACCTGCGTGAGGTGATCGGGGTGCTCCGCGCCGACACCTCCGGCGGCGACGCCGCACCGGAACGCCCCCAGCCCACCCTCGCCGACGTGCCCGCGCTGGTCGCCGAGTCCCGGGCCGCCGGGGTACGGGTCACCCTGGTCGACGAGGTCGCCGACCTGGCGGGGGTGCCGACGGCGGTGGGGCGCAGCGCGTACCGGATCGTGCAGGAGGGGCTGACCAACGCGCGCAAGCACGCCCCCGACACGGCGGTCGGTGTCCGGCTGGCCGGCGGGCCGGGGCGGGAGTTGGCCGTGGAGATCCGTAACCCCTGGCCGGTGGGCTCACCGGCTGCGGGCCTGCCCGGTGCCGGCACCGGGCTGGTCGGCATCGCCGAGCGGGTCAACCTGGCCGGTGGCCGGCTGACGCACGGCCGGGACGGCGCGACCGGCGACTTCCGGCTGGCCGCCCGGCTGCCGTGGCCGGCATGAGCCGCCCGGTTGCCGTGGTCGTCCCGGCCTGTCCGGTCGTCCTGGCCTGTCCGGTCGTCCCGGTGGGCACGGGCCGCCCGGTCGGGACTGCCGAGCGGGTGGCCGGTGGTGTCCGGTGACCGGCCTGCCGGACGGCGGCGACGGCCCGGTGCGGGTGTTGATCGTCGACGACGACGCGCTGGTCCGCGCCGGGCTGTCGATGATCCTCGGCGGGGTGCCGGACGTCCGGGTGGTCGGCGAGGCGGCCGACGGCGACGAGGTGCCCGCCGCCGTCGCCGCGTGCGCGCCCGACGTGGTGCTGATGGACATCCGGATGCCCCGGGTGGACGGGCTGGCCGCCACGGAGGCGCTGCGGGCGCTGCCGCACCCGCCGGAGGTGCTGGTGCTGACCACCTTCGACGCCGACGAGCAGGTGCTCCGGGCGTTGCGGGCGGGCGCGGGCGGTTTCCTGCTCAAGGACACCCCACCCGCCGAGATCGTCCGGGCGGTGCGGCGGGTGGCGGCCGGTGAGGCGACCCTGTCGCCGACGGTGACCCGCCAGCTGATCAGCCACCTGACCATCGGGTCGACGCCGGGAGCGGACCCGCGCCGGGACCGGGCGCTGCGGCTGCTGGCCGGGCTCACCGAGCGGGAACGGGAGGTCGCGGTGGCGCTCGGCCACGGCCGGAGCAACGCGGAGATCTCGGCGGAGCTGTTCATGAGCGTGGCGACGGTGAAGGCGTACGTGTCGCGGCTGCTGACCAAGCTGGCGCTCAACAACCGGGTCCAGGTGGCGCTGCTGGTGCACGACGCGGGCCTGGCCTGACGATCTGAAGCACTCAGATTTGATACCCTCATTTTTGGTGGTATCAAATCTGAACGCATCGGAGCGGGCTATGCACGGCTTCGTCGGGCGGGACCGGGAACTCGCCCTGCTCGACGGCATGCTGGCCAAGGTCGTCCGGGGCGGGCGGGCCGGCCGCCCCGGACGTGCGCTGCTGATGCGGGGGCGTCGTCGGGTCGGTAAGTCCCGGTTGGTCGAGGAGTTCGTCGACCGGGCCGGGATTCCCCACCTGTTCTTCACCGCATCCGCCCAGCCCACCGTGGCTGCCGATCTTGCCCTGTTCGTCGAGGCCGTGGTCGGGTCCAGCCTGCCCGGCGCGCAACTCTTCGCCGCCCAGCGCCCGAGCACCTGGGACGCCGCGCTCACCCTGCTGGCCGCCGCGTTGCCGACGGACCGGCCGGCCGTGGTGGTCCTCGACGAGCTGCCCTACCTGATCGCCACGGATCCCGGGTTGGAAGGCACCCTGCAGAAGGTGTTCGACCGGGAGTTGTCACGGCTACCGGTGCTGTTGATCGGCATTGGCTCCGACCTGGCGATGATGGAGGCGCTGAACGACTACGGGCGGCCCTTCCACCAGCGGGCGACGGAGCTGGTCGTGCCGCCGCTGAGCCCCACCGACGTCCGGGACATGCTCGGGGCGGCCCCCGCCGACGCCTTCGATGCCTATCTCGTCTCCGGCGGCCTACCGCTGATCCTCGACGAGTGGCCCGCCGGGGCCGGCCTCGCCGACTATCTCGCCGACGCGGTCACCGACCCGACCTCCGCCCTTCTGGTCAGTGCGGAACGGGCGCTGGCCGCCGAGTTTCCGACCCAGTCGCAGGCCGGTCTGGTGCTGCGGGCCATCGGTTCCGGTGAGCGCACCTTCTCCCTGATCGCGCGGGCTGCCGGTGACCTGCCCCAGGCCTCGCTCAGCCGCGCGCTGCGGTTGCTGGCCGACAAGCGCATCGTCGAGGTGGCCACCCCGCTGTCCATCCGCCCCTCCCGGGAGACCCGGTACACCGTCGCCGACCCGTACCTGCGCTTCTGGCTGACCTTCCTCGGCCCGTACCTGCCCGAGATCGAGCGCGGGCGGGGCGATCTCACCCTGGCCAGGATCCGCGCCTCCTGGACGTCCTGGCGGGGACGGGCGATCGAACCGGTGGTACGGGAGGCGGTGCGGCGACTGCCGGCCGGCTACCTGCCGGAGGACACCGGCGTGGTGGGCGGCTACTGGACCCGGTCCAACGACCCGGAGATCGACCTGGTCGGGGCGGACCGTGGCCCGGTCGCCCGGCGGATCACCGTCGTCGGCTCGGTGAAGTGGCTGGAGAACCGGCCCTTCGACGGGCACGATCTGGGTCGGCTCACCCTGCACCGGTCCCGGCTGCCCGGTGCCGACGAACAGGTGGCGCTGCTGGCGGTCGCCCGGGCCGGTGCGGTGGTGGACGGTGTGCAGGTGTTGACGCCGGAGGATCTGCTCACCGCCTGGGGGGATTGAACCGACGCCGGTCACCGCCCGTACCACTGCGCGAGGATGCGTTGCGGCGATTCAGCCGCAACTGCTGCCGAGCTGCGGGAGGCCTGCCGTGCGAGTTGGTGAGCAGTCGACGGACCCCATCGATCAGGTTCTGGGTGAGGTGCCGGTGCCCGTCTCGTTGACACCCGAGGACGTCCGGCTCGCGGTACGGGCGGTCGTGGTGCATGCCGCCGAGGAGTGGCCCAACGGGCCGCTGTGCCGCAACGACGGGTCGTCGTACCCGTGCCGGTTGCACCGTTGGGGACGACGGGTGCTGGAGAACCACGGGTTGAACGATCGTCAGATCGACGCGCTGATCCGGCACGGAAATCCGTTCGTGCACGTGCCCTTCCCGTTCACCTACACCACGCCCCGGCCCGGGACGGCACCGGCGCGGACCGCCCCGGCGGCGACCGGCTATCCGGCCCGTGGCCAGGTCGGCCGGCCCGGGACACCCGGGGCGCGGCCGTCCGCTGCGGGGATGCGGCCCGCGGTGCGTGGCGGCGTGCCGGGACGGCCGGCGACACCCCCCGCCGCCGCGCCGCGCTGGCCCCGGGCGAGCTGAGCGGTCAGGCCCGGCCGACGCCTCCGGTACCCCGATGCCGGTCCGGCCCCGATGATCCCGTGGGGCCGGGCCGGCATCGGCTGCCGCGCGGGTCAGCGGCTGACGCCACAGTCGGGCGCCGCCCAGCTGGTGCGGTTGGTCGACGTGTCGCGGTTGTTCTCCCGCCGGGAGTCGACGTGGACGTGGTCGTCGTGGCCGGCGTACCCGGGGCCGTAGATGCCGCTGAACCCGTGGTCACGGGAGGCGCGGGCCACCTCGCACAGTGACCTGCTCCCCGAGGTCAGGTCGGCGGCGTTGCCGTAGAGGTGCTGGCTGTCCGAGGCCCCGCCGACCTGCTTGTTGCAGCGGGAGTCGCGGAAGCCGCTGGTGACGTTGAGCGGCTTGTCACCCAGGCTGCGCCGCAGCGCCTCCAGTTTCCACATGGTGCGCACCGCGGTGGCCTTGGTGTCGGTGGCGGAGAGCGGGCCGCCGCTCCACCCGCCCTTGCCGCAGCCGTCGTCCAGCTCCCGGTAGCTGAAGTGGGCCGGCGTGCAGTCGTTGTCCTGGAGCTGGTAGAGCTTGGTGAAGGTCTGCTTGCCGGCGATGCCGTCGCTGCGCAGCCCGTACGCGCTCTGGAAGCGCTTGACCGCGGCGGCGGTCTCGGGGCCGAAGTCCCCGTCGATCCGGACGATTCCCCCTCGTCCCGCCCAACCGGCGACCCGGATCTGCAACTGGCGGACGTCGTCCCCGGAGCGACCCTGGTAGAGGTCGCGTTTCCAGGTGTAGCAGCCGTCGGCGTGGGCCGCTGGCGCGGCGGCCACCGTGGCGATCGCGGCTCCCGGCAGAGCCAGGGCGAACGCGACGAGTGCCCGCTTCACAGTGTTCTGGCGCACAGAAGTCCTCCCGATTGGAAGTGATTGGGGTGGTGAACAGGGCATCGCCCGGGACGTCCTGCGACCTCCACCCTGACAGCTGGCGAGCTGATTCGTGGTGATAAAGGAGAATTGTCCTCACGATTAGCGATACCTGGGTATTGCCTGTGAAATGCGGGGAATGGTAATTCGGTCAGGCCGTACCGACCGGGGACGGATTTCGCCACCAAGGCGAAGCCTGTCGAAACTGACCAGTCGGGCACCGAGGGCGATAGGGGTTCGTGACCGGGACCCGGTAACGTCGTCCCGGCCGGCGAGGTCGGGGAGGTGCACGTGGCGCGGGGCGGGGTCTTCTGTGTCGAGGGGCAGTGGCATCGCGACCTCAACGAGCGCGGCTCCGTGCTGCCCACCCTCGAACTGCTCGAACGCCTCGGCCGCATCCGCTACATCCACAAGGACGCCGCCACCCGCGACGAGCTGTTCTACTTCCTCGACCGCTGGCTGCTCAAGCAGTACGCCGATCACCGGGTCGGTTTCTTCGCCATGCACGGTGAGCCCAGCCGGCTCTGCCTCACCGACTGGGATTCCGTCGAGCTGTCCGATGTCGCCGAGCGGATGGCCGGCCGGGGTGAGGGCCGGCGGCTCTACTTCGGCAGCTGCTCGGTGCTGCGCGCCTCCGACGCCACGCTGCGCGACTTCCTCGACGTCACCGGCGCGGCCCTGATCTGCGGCTTCACCCGCGAGGTCGACTGGGTCGAGTCGGCCGCCTTCGAGACGGTGCTGCTCGACGTGCTCGCCAACGGCCAACGGCACAACGCCGCCGAGCTGCGGATGGGCTCGGCGCACTGGGCGCCGCTCGCGGCGTACCTCGGCTTCCGAGTCATCTATGCCAACGGCCGAGCCTGGCGGCCCACCGTCCGTCCCCGGGTCCCCGCCCAGCCGGCGGGGGGTCGGGTCACCGGTCGCCCCGGCTGACGCCACCGGGGCCACCGGGGGGCGGACCTGGTAGAACCGGGGGATGGCACGCAGCATCGCAACGAACACCCGGGTCGACCGGGACGCCCTGATCGAATTCGTCCGCCCCCGCCACCGGGTCCTGCTGATGACCACCCGGGCCGACGGCCGGCCGCAGTCCTCCCCGGTCGCCTGCGGGGTCGACGCCGCCGGGCGACTGGTCATCTCCAGCTACCCGCAGCGCGCCAAGGTCGCCAACATCCGCCGGGACCCGCGGGTCTCCGCCTGCGTGCTCTCCGACGACTGGGACGGCCCCTGGGTGCAGGTCGACGGCACGGCCGAGGTGCTCGACCTGCCCGACGCGCTGGACCCGCTGGTGGAGTACTTCCGCAGCATCTCCGGCGAGCACCCGGACTGGGACGAGTACCGGACGGCCATGGTGGCGCAGGGCAAGTCGCTGATCCGGGTCACCATCGGAAGCTGGGGCCCGATCGCCACCGGCGGCTTCCCGGCCAGCCTCGCCGACTGACCCCGCCGGCCCCGGGCCGGCACCGCCGTCGCCCGGCCCGGCGCGGCTCAGCCGACCAGGGCGGCGTAGACGAGCTGGCGCAGCTGGGAGCGCAACGGGTAGGTGCTCGACGGCATCAGCTGGGTGAACAGCAGGGCGGTGATCTCCTCGGCCGGGTCGACCCAGAACGCGGTGCTGGCCAGCCCACCCCAGTAGTACTCGCCGACGCTGCTCGGCACCTTGGCCGGGACCGGGTCCTGCACCACGGCGAAGCCCAGGCCGAAACCGATGCCGTCGAGCACCGTCTCGGCGAACCCCTGCGGCTGCAACGACGCCAGGTCACCGCCGCCGGGCAGGTGGTTGCGGGTCATGTAACGCACCGTGCGGGGCCCGAGCAGTCGTACGCCGTCCAGCTCGCCGCCGCGCAGCAGCAGCTGGGTGAACCGGTGGTAGTCGGCGGCGGTGGAGACCAGCCCGCCCCCGCCGGAGAAGCACTCCGGGCGGGTCAGCGCGGCGGCACCGAGCTGGTCGGCGCGGACCGCCCGGCCGGTGCCCGGGTGCGGGGTGTAGAGGGCGGCGAGCCGTTTGGCGTCGGCCGGGTCGACCCAGAACCGGGTGTCCGTCATGCCCAGCGGGGTGAGGACCCGCTCGGTGAGGAAGTCGGCCAGGCTCTGCCCGGAGAGCACCTCGATGAGCCGGCCGAGCACGTCGGTGGAGACCCCGTAGTTCCAGCCGGTGCCGGGCTGGAACAGCAGCGGCAGCTGCGCCATCCCGGTGCTCGCCCCGGCCAGGTCCAGCCCCGGCGGGACGCCGAGGTCGTAGCCGGCGGCCCGGTAGAGCGCGTCGACCACCGAGGTCTGCGCGAAGCCGTAGGTGAGCCCGGCGGTGTGGGTGAGCAGGTGCCACACCCGGATCGGCTCGACCGCCGGCACGGTGTACGGCTTGAGCGCCGAACCCCGGTCGAAGACCCGGACGTCGGCGAACTCCGGCAGCCAGCGGCTGATCGGGTCGGTCAGCTCGAACCGGCCCTCCTCCCACAGCATCATCGCCGCGACCGAGGTGATCGGCTTGGTCATCGAGTAGATCCGCCAGATGGTGTCCGGCTCGACCGGGCTGCCCGCCTCCACGTCGCGCAGCCCGTGGACCGAGGAGTGCGCCACCTCGCCGCGACGGGTGACGACGATCTGCCAACCGGCCAGCCGCCCGTCGTCGACGTACCGGCCGAAGTGTTCGTCGATGCGGGCCAGCCGGGCCGGGTCGAAGCCGGTACGGGCCGGGTCGGTGCTGGGTGCCACGCTCACCCGCCGAAACTACTAGCCGGTACGCGCCGGACGGAAGGTGCGGTGGTGGTGTCGGTGCTCGCACCTAGGGTGGGGTGGTGCCGCAGACCATCGAGGACGAGACGTTCCGCCATACCGACTGGTACGCCGAGGAGCTGGTCGACCGGCATTTCGTGCGGTGCGTCTTCACCGACGTCGACCTGACCGAGGCGGTCACCCGGGGCGCCTCGTTCACCGGGTGTGACTTCGGCGGGGTGTCGTTCAACTCCTCCCGGCACACCGACTCGGCCTTCGTCCGCTGCGGGTTCCGCCGGTGCAACCTGTTCGAGGCCGAGTTCACCGGTTGCAAGCTGGTCGGCAGCACGTTCGACCAGTGTGCGCTGCGTCCGTTGCGGGTGTCGGGCGGGGACTGGTCGTTCGTCGGGTTGCCCGGGGCCGACCTGCGGGGCGCGCAGTTCAGCGACGTCCGGATGCGGGAGGTCGACCTGTCCGGGGCGGACCTGACCGGCGCGACCCTGGCCCGGGTGGACCTCTCGGCGGCCCAGCTGCGCGCGGTGCGTCTCACCGGGGCCGATCTGCGGGGCAGCGACCTCACCGCGTTGGACCCGACGGCGGTCGAGCGGGCCGGCGCGGTGATCGACCCGGCCCAGGCGATGGTGCTGGCCGGGGCGCTGGGTTTCGAGATCCGCTGACGGCCCCCTATCGTTGATCTTCTGGCCATTTCGCGGCTGAGCTGGGGTTTCATATTAGGTAGGAAACTTTCCACGGCACGCACTTGGTAACAAACTGGAAACGCCCACCCGCTGGCATATGGCGCATGGCGGCCCTGGAATGAAAACGTGAGAACGCTCACGGCGCGACCGCACCCCCTCCCCGACCGGTCGCGGGCGTCGGGCTGGGGAGTGGGACACACGTGAACGACCAAGAGACCTGGCGGATCGGGCCGGGCCCGACGACGCGCATCGCCCAACGGCGGGAGGCCCGTCGCCGGCAACGCCGCCGCTGGGCGATCGGTTCGGTGGCCGGTCTGGCCTGCCTTGCGGTGCTGGTGACCTATCTGGGCCCGGACCCGGACCCGGCGGAGCCCGACCTGGTGCTGCCGGCCGGTGCGCCGACCCCGGCCGGTTATCCGACCGGGGCGACGGGGGTGGGCGTGTCGGGCGAGGCCGGGGTCGCCGCACCCGGCCTGCAGCCCCGGGAACGCACCCCGCCGCCGCCGAGCGAGCCGCCGACGCCGACGGCCACCCCGGCGGCGTCCCCGGCCGCGCCGACGCTGAGCGTCTCCCGGGCCGAGGTGCCCGCCGAGGTGGACCTGACCGCCCTGGGGGCCCGGGACTGGGTGCACTGGGGCCTCAACCGGCCGGAGACCCTGATCCGTAAGAACGGCGGCACCGGTGAGATCCGCGACGAGGGCGGCCGGGGCGCACGCGACCGGTACGACACCAATCCCGAGTTGTTCGGGTGGCGTGACGGTGCCGGGGTGCCGGCAGCCTCCGCCACCGCCACCGGTGTGTTCGTCTGCGGGGTCGGTAACGGGTTCGCGCTGGCCGTGACCGGCGACGGTGAACCGCGTACGGTGCACCTCTTCGCCGGGACCTGGATGGCCCAGGGTCGGTTGGACGTGCGGCTGTCCACCGGCGGCGCGACCCGCACGCTGCGGTTGGAGGACCCGCACACCACCCACACCGCCCAGTTCGTCATCCGGTACCGGGTGCCCCGGGGTGAACAGCTGCTGATCCGCTGGACCGTCGAGAAGACCTTCAACAGCAGTTGCGGCAACGTGAACCTCCAGGCGGCAGCGGTGCGTTGAGTCGTTCGCCCGCCTTTGGGGTTTATGTCGGGATAGCGTGGCCGGGTCGATGCCACGAGCTACCCGGAGGCGCAGATGTCGACCGACGAGCAGGTGCTGGACAGCCCCGAGGGCTGGGTCGCCGATCACATCCGGCGGTACGTCGCGACCGGCGGTGCCGAGGGGCACGAGTGGCAGCCGGGCGTCTACACGCTGCTGCTGACCACCCGGGGTCGGCGCAGCGGCAGGCTACGCCGCACGGCGCTCATCTACGGGCGGGACGGCGACGACTACCTGATCGTCGCCTCCCAGGGTGGTGCGCCCCAGCACCCCTCCTGGTATCTCAACCTGCTCGACGAACCCGACGCGCAGGTGCAGGTGGGCCCGGAGACGTTCGCCGTCCGGGCGCGGACCGCCGAGCCGGCGGAGCGGGCCCGGATGTGGCCGAGGATGACCGGCATCTGGCCGGCCTACAACGAATACCAGAGCAAGACCGACCGGGAGATCCCGGTGGTGGTGCTGCAACGGCGCTGACCGCCCGGGTGGCGTCCACCGGTCGGGCTCAGCCGGTCGGCTGACCCCGGTCGGGTGGCCCTGGTCGGGGTGGTCGTGGTCAGCTGACCCCGGTCGGGTGGCCCCGTTGGGGTGGCCCTGGTCGGGTGGCCCTGGCCGGGTGGCCCGGTGGGGTGGTCGGGGTCAGGTCGGGTCCGGCGCGGCCGGATCGGGCGCGTCGGGTTCGGCACGGAAGTGCCGGCTCGGCGCCACCAGCAGCGGGGCGGCCAGTGCGGCCAGCGCCCCACCGAGCAGCGGAAAGACGATGAACACCCACAGCTGCCGGAGCGCGGCACCGCCCTCGAACACGGCCGGACCGAACGACCGGGCCGGGTTGATCGAGGTGCCGTCCAGGGTGATTCCCACCAGCAGCACCGCCACCAGGGCCAGGCCGATCGCCAGACCGGCGAAGCCGGCGTGCTCGACCCGGCTCGTCACCACCAGCACCACCAGCACGAACAGGAACGTCAGGATGACCTCCAGCACCGCCGTGCCACCCCGGTTGATGTGCACCCCGTAACCGTTGGTGCCCAACGCTCCCGTCTGGTCCGCCACGCCACCCCAGCGGACCAGCCCCCAGATGACGAAGCCGGCCACCGTGGCCCCCACGAACTGCGCGATCCAGTACGCGACCGCGCCGACCACGGAGATCTTGCCGGAGAGCAGCACCCCCATCGTCACCGCCGGATTGAGGTGCGCGCCGGAGAGCGGGCCGATCGCGTACACCAACCCCACCAGCACGAACCCGAAGGCCAGCGCCACGGCCACCACGCCGCCCTGGAGTTGGGCGAAGACGGCGGTGCCCACCCCGGCGAGGACCAGCAGCAGGGTGCCGAGCAGTTCTGCGGCGTACCGTCGGGCAGCGTCCATGCGCTCAGGGTAGGAAAGATCAGGGGGCTGAGGAGCGGAAACGTGGATGTTCTGCGGATTCGCCGATAGCCGGCGCTCTATTTGACGAACCTCCGGGCGGCAGGCACCGTGGGTGGGGAGGGCAGCACGAAGACGCCCCGAATCACCCGGCGGGCACCGGTTCGCCGCAGGGAACCCGCACGTGTCGTCGCGCGACGTTCCGACCCTGATGATCCCGATGATCCCGAGGAGTCCCACCATGCTCACGATGACCGACAACGCCGTACTCGTGATCCGTGACCTCGCGGCCCAGCAGGACGTGGCCCAGGACGGCGGGCTGCGGATCGCCGCCGACACCGAGGCCGGTGCGCTCACCATCGAACTGGTGCCCGTGCCGGCGCAGGGCGATCAGGTCGTCGACACCGAGGGGGCCCGCAT
Organism: Micromonospora sp. NPDC049081; assembly: GCF_040648835.1. Classification (NCBI taxonomy): domain Bacteria; kingdom Bacillati; phylum Actinomycetota; class Actinomycetes; order Micromonosporales; family Micromonosporaceae; genus Micromonospora; species Micromonospora sp. NPDC049081. The sequence continues at coordinate 110,632 of NZ_JBEZEK010000019.1, forward strand.
CTTCCTCGACCCCGACGCCGCCGAACTGCTCAACGACACCTCCGTGGACGCCTCCGTCGACGACGAGGGCGTGGTCCAGTTCGGCTTCACCGAGCAGGAGTGACCTGGTCAGCGGGCCCACCGGTGCTCCCCGCCGCGGTGCGGCCGGGTGAACCCGTCCCGGTCGTCGACGCCCGTCGGTGGGCCCCGACGACGCCCGTCGACCGGCCCGGTCAGCTCCGACAGCACGTGCGCCAGATGGTGTGACGTGCTCCATGCCGTCCAGTTCGCCGGTGACCCGGCCCCGGTGACCCGGCGGGCCCGCCGCAGCAACTCGTGGTCACCCCAGGAGAACCCCGCCCCGGCGGCCGGCCAGTGTGCGGCGGTGACCAGCGTGCGGCACAGGTCGGCGAACCGTTCGTCGCCCCGGCCACCCCGCCGCGACCAGCGGTAGATCCACCACCCGTCGTCGGTGGTGTACCGCACCGTCGGCAGCCGGTCGCCCGGCTCCACGTCGCCCGGCGGGGCGGGGACCACCCCGTAGTCGCCGTACCCGACGCCCAGGTCGGTCAGCCGACGCCAGAACAGCCAGTCCCAGCGGTCCACCCGGACCGGTTCGTCGGTGCGTAGCCGGGACAGCGACGGCGGCATCCCGCCGGCCGCCACGGTCACCGTGCGCCAGGCGTGCCGGCAGGCCCAGTCCACCACCCGGCGCACCCGGGGCTCGGCGACCCGCAGATCGGCGAGGCAGCACACGTCACCGGCGTCGACCAGCAGGTCACACTGCTCCGGGACCAGCCCGGTCCGCCGCCAGATCCGCTCCACCGCCGTCGTCGTGGCGTCCGGGCCGGCCCGGTCCCGGCCGATCCGCAGCCGGACCACCGCACCCCGGGCGTACGCCCGACAGGCCGCGCCGTGTGCCGCCAACCGCCGGTCGCCACAGGCCAACCCGACCACCGGCAGGACGGGCAGGTCCCACCGGGCCAGCTCGCCGGCCGGCCCGTCGGGCAGGGCGCAGACGTCGACGGCCGGCACCAGACCGGCGGGCAGCCGGCGCAGCAGATCGGGCAGGCCGGTATCGGTCGGGGACACGTCGAGGACCGGGGCGACCAGGGGAGCCGAGGCGCTGTCGAGATGACCCAGCGCCTCCAGCTCACCGCGTCTGCTGGTGAGGATGGGGCGGTAGACCGGTTCCGCCACCCGACCCCCGGGGGCGGGCACCATACCTCAATCTACCGGGCCGACCGGCCCTGCCACAGGGGTTGCCGGCAATCGTCCTGACGGATCGGCACCGTACCCGGGGCCCTCCACATCGGGCATTGACAGTGGCCGGTGCCGGTGGTGGCATGGGTGGGCGGTACGCCGGGCGTGGAAGGGCATCCGATCACCATGTCCCCGCTCCATCATGCCCGGAAGGCGTACCCCCATGACATCGTCGCGTCACCGTGCCGGCCTGCTCGCGGCGTTGACCGCCGTCGCGCTGCTGCTGGCCGTTCCGCTGCCCGCCCGTGCGCTCGCGGTGCCCGAGCCGAGCACCCCGGTCACCGGCAACGCCACCCACTTCGACGGCCTCGGTGCCCCGTACGGCGGCTGCGGCCTGCCCCAGGCGGAGCTGGACTCGCCGGACTTCGTCGCGCTCAACGCCTACGACCTGCCCGGCGACTACTCGTCGTACCCGCTGCGGCCGATCCCGGCCAGCCAGGCGGCGAAGATCGGGCTGTGGAACAACGGCCTCAACTGTGGTCGCTTCGTGCGGGTCACCATCGGCGACTACTGCACCGGCGTCAACGACGGCGCACCGGGTCAGCCGTTCTGCCGCAACGGTTCGTGGACCACGGACGCCTACAACGGGGCGACCCTGACCATGGTGGTGGCGGACAGTTGCGGCGACGGCAACGCCTGGTGCCGTGACGACCCCTACCACCTGGACCTCTCCACCGCCTCGCTCAACCGGTTCGTGCGCAACGGGACGCCGGTGGGGGACCTGAACCCCACTCACTGGAACAACCGGCACGTCTCCTGGTCGTTCGTGCCCGCGCCGGACTACTCCGGCGACATCAGGATCGGCTTCATGAAGGGCGCCCAGCGGTACTGGCCGGCGATCGCCGTCTCGCACCTGCCCAACGGCATCCACGGGGTGGAATACCTGGCCGGTGGGGTGTGGACGGCCGCCACGATGAACAGCGACATGGGACAGTCGTACGTGATCGGGGCGACCGCGTCCGGTGGCACCGACTTCCAGGTCCGGGTCCGCGACGCGGCCGGCACGCTGGTCAACAACGGTCGGGTCTACCGGTTCGCGCTGCCCGCCTCCTGCGGTGGGACGTGCTCGGCGGCGTACACCCGGGCCGACTACACCACCTCGGACGGGACGCCCCCGACCCCCACCGCGACGCCGACCGGCACCCCCACCGCGACGCCGACCGGCACCCCCACCGCGACGCCGACCGGCACCCCCACCGCGACGCCGACCGGCACGCCCACCGGCACGCCCGCGCCGGTGGCCGGTTGCTCGGCCGGATACCGGGTGACCGGCAACTGGTCGGGCGGCTTCCAGGCCGAGGTGACGGTGCGCAACGTCGGAAGCACCGCCATCACCGGCTGGACCACCGCGCTGACCTTCGCGGGGGCGCAGCAGATCGCCTCGTCCTGGAACGCCACGGTCAGTCAGTCCGGCCGGCAGGTCACCGCCATCAACGCCAACTACAACGGCAGCCTGCCCCCCGGCGCGACCACCACCTGGGGCCTGGTCGGCACCGGTGACAACCAGCCCCCGACGGTGCTGACCTGCGCCGTCCGCTGACCCACCGCCGAGCCGGTGTCCCGACCCCGGTCGGGGCACCGGCCGGTCGTCACCCTGCCGGGTGCGCCGGCAGCAGACCGGGACCTGCCGCCGCCGGGTGCGCCGCGCCGCCGGCTCACCGGTCGTCCCCCGGCGGGGCGAGCCGCACCCCGACCCCGCGCACGGTGTGCAGGTAGCGCGGCTGCTGGGCACTCTCCCCGAGCTTGCGGCGCAGCCAGGACAGGTGCACGTCGACGGTCTTGTCCGCCCCGCCGTAGGGGATCCGCCAGACCTCGGTGAGCAGCTCCCGTTTGGTCACCACCGCACCGGGCCGGCCGGCGAGGTGGTGCAGCAGGTCGAACTCGCGCGGAGTCAGCTCCACCGGTACGCCGTCCAGGGTGACCTGGCGGGCGCGTGGGTCGACGCGCAGCCCGCCGACCGCCAGCACGGCCTCGCCGTCGGGCCGGTCGGGGCCGCCCCGGCGCAGCACCGCCCGCACCCGGGCGTCGAGCTGCACGGCGGTGAACGGCTTGACGACGTAGTCGTCCGCCCCGGCGTCGAGCAGCCGGACGATCTCCCGCTCGTCGTCGCGGGCGGTGGCCACGATCACCGGTACGGCGCTGACCGCACGCAGCATCCGCAGCAGCTCGCCGCCGTCGAGGTCGGGCAGGCCGAGGTCGAGCACCACCAGATCGGGCCGGTCGTCGAGGGTGTGCCGCAGACCCTCCATCGCGGTCGACGCGGCGGCCACCGCGTGTCCCCGGTCGCGCAGCGCCCGGACCAGCGGGGTACGGATGGTCAGATCGTCCTCGACGAGCAGCAGTCGGGCCACCCCAGCAGGCTAGCCCCGGCCGCCGACCCGCCCGCCGGCCGGGCGCAGCTCCGCAGGCGGGCGCAGCTCGGCCGATGGGCGGAGTTTGAGCAGCTCAAGGCGGGTTTATGTCAGCTAATGGACATGCGGTCGACTGGTGGTAGCCGGCATGACCGACATATTTTCGAGGTACGGATCCGGTCGTACGGCACGGATCGTGGAGTCACCCCCCATCGCTCCCGGCCCGAGAAGGTGGCCGGCAGGCAGGAGCACCATGTCCAGCACCGGTTCCCGGCGTCGCCCGGCCACCCAACCCGTCCCCGGCCGCGACGACGTGGCCCTGGCCGACGCCCAACTGGTCAGTTACCGGCAGACCGGCATGCCCGCCTCGGCCCGGATGCTCTACGCCGTGGTGCACGCCAACGGGATCCTGGTCCGTGGTCTCGGCGCGGCCTCCGCCACCCGGCTCGCCCCCGGCATGTACCAGGTCGTCTTCGACCAGGACGTGAGCCGGGCCGGTTACGTGGGCACGATCGGGTTGGCCGGCAGCGCCGGGCTCGCACCGCCCGGTGGCATCAGCGTGGTGGGGCGGACCGGCATCCCCAACGGGGTGTTCGTCAAGACCTTCGCCATCGACGGCAGCGTCTCCGACCGTCCGTTCCACCTGGCGGTGTTGGCCTGAACGGGCGCACGGCGCCGTACGGCCCACCGGCCGTCCGTCGCCGCGCTCCGACCGTCTCCCACCATCGCAGCCATCCGGCGGTACGCCAGCGGGGACCTGGTTCGACCGGTGCGATCGCCGCGCCGGTCTGGAGTGCTCGTTGCCCGATCCGGCGACGGGCAAACCTGCCCGGGGCGGGGAATTCCATCATCTGCACGGCCCGGCGTGATCCGTCGTCGTTGCGGGTATGAGCGGAACATGGAGCATTTCACGATCGCGACGGTCGCCCAGAAGAGCCCAGACTTCCGCCGGGTGCTCTGGACCGGCGAGAAGACCCAGTTGGTGATCATGACCATCCCGCCGGGCGGCGAGATCGGCGAGGAGGTCCACGACGGGATCGACCAGATCCTGACCTTCGTCAGCGGCACCGGTGAGGCCCGGGTCGGCGGGGAGACGCGGGAGGTCGCCCAGGGTGACCTGGTGGTGGTGCCGGCCGGGACGAAGCACAACTTCGTCAACACCGGGCCCAACCCCCTGGTCCTCTACACCGTCTACGGCCCGCCGGAGCACGCCGACCAGGTGGTGCACCGGACCAAGGAGGAAGCCGACGCGGCGGAGGCCGCCGGCCAGGACGAGCCGCCGACGTCCTGACCCGGTGCCACCGCCGACCGGCGGAGCCGACCGACAGGGCCCCTGCCCACGCCCGGTGCGTGTGGCCGGGGCCCTCCGTCGTCGCCGAGATCCGGCAGGTCCGCTACTGCTCGCCGGCGGCGCCGACGCCACCGGCGTCCCGTGGGACATGCCGTCCGTGGGACGCGGATCGGCACCCGGGCGGGCGGCCGGCGGTCACCGCACGGCTACGCCGGAGACGTCGACCGTCTCCGGATACTTGAGCCCCGATCCGGTGTTCAGCACCACCACCCGCTCGTCGGCCCGGATCCAGCCACCGGCGCGCAGGTGGCGGGCGGCGGTCAGGCAGGCCGCCCCCTCCGGGCAGAGCAGCAACCCCTCCCGGGCGGCGAAGTCCCGCAGGTCGGCGAGGATCTCCGCGTCGTCCACGGCGACCGCCGTGCCGCTGCTCTCCCGCAGCGCGGTCAGGATCAGCTCGTCGCCCAGCGGGGCCGGCACGGTGATCCCGAACGCCACCGTGTGCGCGTCGACCCAGGGCCGGGCGCGGTCCTCCCCGGCGGCGAACGCCCGGACGATCGGCGCGCAGCCGGTGGACTGCACGGCCACCAACCGGGGCAGCTTGTCGCCCACCCAGCCCAGCTCCCGCAGCTCGTGCAGGGCCTTGTGGATGCCGATCAGGCCCACCCCGCCACCGGTCGGGTAGATGATCACGTCGGGCACCTGCCAGCCGAGCTGCTCGACGATCTCGTACCCCATCGTCTTCTTGCCCTCCAGCCGGTAGGGCTCGCGCAGTGTGCCGGCGTCGAAGACGGCCCCGTCGGCATCGGCCACCAGCTCGGCCACCCAGCGTCCGGCATCACCGATCAACCCGTCGACCAGGCGTAGGTCGGCACCGGCGGCCACGCACTCGCGGCGGCAGATGGCCGGGGCGTCCAACGGCATCACGATGGTCGCCGCCATCCCGGCCCGTGCCGCGTACGTCGCCCAGGCCGCCCCGGCGTTGCCGTTGGTGGGCATGGCGAGCCGTCGTACGCCCAGCTCCCGGGCGCGGCTCACCCCGACCGCCGCCCCCCGGGCCTTGAACGACCCGGTCGGGGTGAGTCCCTCGTCCTTGACGATCAGGTCGGCGATGCCGATCTCGTGGCCGTACGCCGGGGCGCGCAACAGCGGCGTCCACCCCTCACCCAGCGTGGTGACGTGCCGCTCGTCGGCCACCGGCAGCAGTTCCCGGTAACGCCACAGGTCGGCCGGGCGCAACCCGAACCGCTCCGGGGCCACCGCGGCGGCCACCGCGGCCAGGTCGTAGCGGGCCAGCAGTGGTGAGCCGCACGCGCAGAGGTTGGTGAGCCGGCCGGGGTCGTGCTCCCGACCGCAGCGGGGACATTCCAGGTGGGTCAGGTACACGATGCTCCTCGCCGTCGGCCCGGGTCGATGCTCGGCACACCGGCATTCTCCGGCAATCCGTCCGGGTTCGCCGGGGGCGCGGCATGTCCGCTCCGATGTCGGGTAGAACGGTCGGCATGGACCTCGACCAACCCACCGTCCTGCTCCCCGGCGACGTCCGGATGCCGCTGCTCGGTTTCGGCACCTGGCAGGCCACCGGCCAGGCCGGCTACGACGCGGTGCTGGCCGCGCTGGACGCCGGCTACCGGCACCTCGACACCGCCACCATGTACGGCAACGAGGAGGAGGTGGGTCGGGCGGTGCGGGAGAGCGGGTTACGCCGCGAGGACGTCTTCATCACCACCAAGCTGCCGCCGGACCGGGTCGGCCGGGAACGGGAGACGATCGAGGCGAGCCTGCGGGCGCTGGGCACCGACCACGTCGACCTGTGGCTGATCCACTGGCCGCCGTCGTCGCCGGCGGACAGCATCCCGGTCTGGCGCGAGCTGCTGGCCGCCCGGGACGCGGACCTCACCCGGGCGGTGGGGGTGAGCAACTACGCCACCGCCCAGCTCGACGAGCTGATCCAGGCCACCGAGGAGAACCCGGCGGTCAACCAGATCCGGTGGAGCCCGACGCTGTACGACCGGCAGCGGCACACCGAGCACCGGGACCGGGGGATCGTGCTGGAGGGCTACAGCCCGTTCAAGGCCAGCGACCTGGCCGACCCGGTGCTGACCCGGATCGCCGCCGCGCACGACGTCTCCCCGGCACAGGTGGTGCTGCGCTGGCACGTCGACCACGAGATCGTGGTGATCCCCAAGTCGGTGACCCCGGAGCGCATCCGCGCCAACGCCGACATCTGGAACTTCTCGCTGACCGCCGAGGAGATGCGCGACATCGACGCCCTGGGCGGTTGAGCCCGGACGGGGTGCGGGGGCGTGACCGGCCGGTCACGCCCCCGCGTGGTGGTGGGTGGTGTGGGGTCAGGCGCGGGCGCAGGCGGTGCCGTTGAGCGAGAAGCTGGTCGGCGCCGAGTACGTCCCGTTCAGCGAGCCCTGGTAGCCGAAGGTCGCGGTGCCACCGGGGGAGATGCTGCCGTTGTGCGCGGCGTTGCGGGCGGTCACCGTCGACCCGCTCTGGCTGACGGTGGCGTTCCACGAGCTGGTGACCTGCTGCCCGCTGGGCAGGTTGTAGGTCAGGGTCCAGCCGTTGATGGCGCCGGAGCCCCGGTTGGTGATCGTCACGTCGGCGGTGAACCCGTTGTTCCACGAGTTGGACGTGTACTTCACCGCGCAGCCGCCGCCGGTGGGCGGGGGCGTGGTCGGCGGGGCGGTGGTGGGCGGCGGGTTGCCGCCGGTGTTGACGGTCTGGGAGAAGTTGGTGACGGCGAGCCCGGCGCCGCCCTGCCACGGCTCGAAGCCGGCCTGGATGCTGGTCAGGTACCAGTCGTTGGTGATCGCCCCCCGGTTACGGGTGTCGGCGATGAAGTCCAGCACGTTGAAGCTCATGCCCTGGATCGCCGACGGCGCGACGTAGGAGATGACGTTGTTGCCGCCGTTGTTGCCGCGCCACACCTCCCAGCTGCGGCCCGCGATGTTGGTGTTGCCCACCGGGGAGCCGATCGGCTGGATGCTGCCCTGCCGGTTGAACCAGATCATGATCTCCATGGCGTTGACCCCGTCCCGCTTGGGCGACGGGTCGAGCCAGATGTCGTAGGCGGCGTCGTAGATCGCGCCACCCACGTAGTTGAAGGAGATGCTGCCGGGGGCGCTGCTGATCGACTTCACCTGGGCCGGCAGGTTGGTGCCCGGCGAGCAGTTGGTGTAGTGGCAGCCCACGAAGATCGACGGGTACGACACCGGTGCGCCGTTGGTCGGCGCGGAACCCTGCTGGCTGGTGATGTTGAAACCGCTGCCGGTGACGTTGATGCACTGCTGGGCGGTGGTGCCCCAGCGGTTGTTCTGGACCACGTACCGGCCGCCGATGACGGTGGAGCCGTACTGCTCACAGATCTGGGTGTCGGCGGAGGCGGTGCCGCCGACGGCGACGGCCACGATCGTGCCGACGGCCAGGAGGCCGGCGGCGGCGAGGGCCCGCAATGGACGCTTCATGATGCTCCTTGGCTGCGGCGCGGGGCGCCGGACCTTGTCTCGGATATGACCGGGAGCGCTCCCATGGTCCCTGTCACATTTACACACTTGAAACTGTTGCGCAACTGAACCGGTTAAGTTAACGGGCGATCTTGTCCACGTACGTGAACCGCGTCCTACCGGTTGGGCGCGAGCAGCGCGCGGGCCGTCCGGGCCTGGAGCGCCGCCTCCCGCAGCACCGCCGCCAGCCGGGTCCGCGCCTCCGGCCCCAGCCGGTCCACCGGCGCGGCCACCGAGATCGCGTCCACCGCCGGCTCCCGCAGCGGTACGGCCACCGCCACCGCCGCCAGCCCCGGGCTGCACTCCTCCCACTCCTCGGCCCAGCCCCGCCGCCGGACCGCCGCCAGCTCGGCCCGCAGCGCCTCCGGCGTGGTGACCGTCCGCCCGGTGGCCGCCGCCAGCGGCCACTGGAGCAACCGGTCGACCTCCTCGTCGGTCCGCGCGGCGAGCAACGCCTTGCCGGCCGCGGTGGCGTGCGCCGGCAGCCGACGCCCCACCGCGCAGACCGGCCGGACGATGTGCGCCGAGTCCCGCCGGGCCAGCAGCACCACCGAGCCGCGGTCCAGGCGGTAGAGCTGGACCGTCTCTCCGGAGCACCCGGCGAGCCGGTCCAGGGTCACGTCGTAGAGGGCGGCGGCGTCCGCGCCGGCCAGGAAGGCCGCCCCGACCTCCAGCGCCCGCAGGCCCACCGAGAACCGGGTGCCGGTCGGATCGGCGGCCACCCACTCGCGGTCCAACAGGGTCCGCAGGATGGCGTGCAGGCTGCTCTTGGGGATGCCCAGCGCCCGGCTCAGCTCCACCGGCGAGCGGGGGCCGGCAGGGGCGGCCAACGCCTCCAGCACGTCCAGCGCGCGGCCCGCCGACTTGACCGAGCGGTATGACTCGTCCGTCGTCACGCCGTCACTCTAGTGAGACGAACGACTTCCGGAACATGGGTATTCTTCAATCGAACGGCGTTCGACGGGCTGAACCACTTTCTGTCCAGTCCGGAGGGTGGCGATGGGTCTCACCGGCCCTGGTGTGCGCCGATCGCGCGGAGTAGTGTCTTGCCTTCACCGCGTACCGATCCCCTCCGGAGGCGTACACCACCATGCGTGGCTCCCCCCTGCGCATCCTCGTCGTCGGCGCGGGCATCGCCGGCCTGGCCGTCGCCCGGGCCCTGCGGCTGGCCGGCTTCCGGCCCGACGTCACCGAGAAGCTCCCGCCCAACGAGCTCGCCGACACCGGCCTCTACCTGCCCGGCAACGCCGCCCGCGCACTACGACGACTGGACCTCGACGGCCCGGTCCGCCCCCTTGGGCAGGTGATCCACCGCCAGCGCTTCCTCGACGCCGCCGGCGACCCGCTCTGCGAGGTGGACCTCGACACGCTCTGGGCCGAGGTGGGTGAGTGCCGGGCGCTGCCCCGCCGCGACCTCTACCAGGTGCTGCTCAGCGGGGCCGGGGGCGCGGTGCGGCACGGCGCCGAGGTGAGCACCGTGGAGCTGCTGCCCGCCGGGGTCGCGGTCACCTTCACCGACGGCACCGGCGGCGAGTACGACCTGGTGATCGGTGCCGACGGCCCCCGTTCGGCGGTCCGCTCCCTGGCCGCGCTCGGCGGTCCGCCCCGCCCCGCCGGCCAGGTGGTCTACCGGGGCGTGGTGCGCGACGGCCCCGACGTCGCCGACTGGACGGCGCTGCTCGGCCGGCGGGCCGGCTTCCTCGTGGTGCCGCTCGGCGCCGGCCGGCTCTACTGCTACGCCGACGAGGCCGGCACCGTCGCCCCGACCGACCCGGTCGCCCGGCTGCACGAACTCTTCGGCGGCTACGGCGGGCCGGTCCCGGCGGTGCTGGCCGCCTGGCGCGACGTGCAGGTCGGGCTCACCGACGAGGTCGAGCTGGGCCGCTGGCACCGGGGCCGGGTACTGCTGGTCGGCGACGCCGCGCACGCCACCGCACCCACCCTGTCCCAGGGGATCGCCATGGCGCTCGAGGACGCGGTGGTGCTCGCCGAGTCGCTCCGGGCCGCCGGCAGTGTCGAGGCGGCCCTGGTCGCGTACGAGAGCCGTCGTCGTCCGCGTACCCGATGGGTGCGGGACCGGACCCGGGACCGCAACCGCACCCGCGACGTGCCGCCGGCGCTGCGCGACCCGTTGCTGCGCGGGCGGGGCGGGCGGATCTTCGGTGAGCACTACCGGCTCCTGGTCGGCCCGCTGTAGGCCCGACGATAGGCCGGACATGGTGCCAGAGCACCCCGAGCGGTGCTGCCACCTACCGGGGACTAACATCCTTTCGGATGACGGCCCGCAGCTGACGACGCGTGCCGAGCGGGACAACCGAGAACCGGAGGCCATTCGTGACCACCGTCGCACCCAAGCCGGTCGTGACCCGGCCATGGCCGGTCCGAGAGCCGGTCAAGGGGTCGGCCATCGCGCGGCTGCTGCGCACCACGGACGCGAAGCAGATCGGGATCATGTACATGGTCACCGCGTTCGTGTTCTTCATGATCGGTGGCCTGATGGCCCTGGTCATGCGAGCCGAGTTGGCCCGACCGGGCATGCAGTTCCTGTCGCCGGAGCAGTACAACCAGCTGTTCACCATGCACGGCACGATCATGCTGCTGTTCTTCGCGACCCCGATCGTGTTCGCGTTCGCCAACTACGTCGTGCCGTTGCAGATCGGCGCCCCCGACGTCTCGTTTCCCCGGCTGAACGCCTTCGCCTACTGGCTGTACCTGTTCGGCGGCACGATGGCGACCGCCGGTTTCCTCACCCCGGGCGGCGCCGCCGACTTCGGGTGGACCGCCTACACCCCGCTGAGCAGCATCGAGCACTCGCCCGGCGTCGGCGCGAACATGTGGGTCGTCGGCCTGGCCATCTCGGGTCTGGGCACCATCCTCGGCGCGGTCAACCTGATCACCACGATCCTGACCCTGCGCGCCCCCGGCATGACCATGTTCCGGATGCCGATCTTCACGTGGAACATGCTGGTCACCAGCCTGCTGGCGATCCTGGTCTTCCCGCTGCTGGCCGCCGCGCTCTTCGCGCTGGCCGCGGACCGGCTGCTCGGCGCGCACGTCTACGACCCGGCCACCGGCGGCCCGATGCTGTGGCAACACCTCTTCTGGTTCTTCGGTCACCCCGAGGTGTACATCATCGCGCTGCCGTTCTTCGGCATCATCACCGAGATCATCCCGGTCTTCTCCCGCAAGCCGATCTTCGGTTACAAGGGTCTCGTCGCCGCCACCATCTCCATCGCCGCCCTGTCGATGAGCGTCTGGGCGCACCACATGTTCGCCACCGGCCAGGTGCTGCTGCCGTTCTTCAGCTTCCTCAGCTACCTGATCGCCGTACCGACCGGCATGAAGTTCTTCAACTGGATCGGCACCATGTGGCGGGGCCAGATCACCTTCGAGACGCCCATGCTGTTCGCCGTCGGCTTCCTGGTGACCTTCCTCTTCGGTGGTCTGACCGGGGTGCTGCTGGCCAGCCCGCCGCTCGACTTCCACCTGCACGACAACTACTTCGTCGTGGCGCACTTCCACTACGTGCTCTTCGGCACCATCGTGTTCGCCGTCTTCGGTGGCATCTACTTCTGGTTCCCCAAGATGTTCGGCCGGATGCTCGACGAGCGCCTGGGCAAGATTCACTTCTGGCTCACGATGATCGGCTTCCACACCACCTTCCTGGTGCAGCACTGGCTCGGCGCCGAGGGCATGCCCCGCCGGTACGCCGACTACCTGCCCGGCGACGGCTTCACCACGCTCAACATGATCTCCACGATCGGCGCGTTCATCACCGGTATCTCGACCCTGCCGTTCATCTGGAACTGCTGGAAGTCGTACAAGACCGGGCCGGTCGTCGAGGTGGACGACCCGTGGGGTCACGGCAACTCGCTGGAGTGGGCGACCAGCTCCCCGCCGCCGCTGCGTAACTTCGACCGGATGCCCCGGATCCGCTCCGAGCGCCCGGCGTTCGACGCGAAGTTCCCCGAGCTGGCCGCCGGCCAGAGCCTCGCCGGCCCGCCGGAGGGTGGTGCCAAGCCGCTGACCAGCGAGGTCAACGGCGGCGCCAGCTACCAGGAGGACACCGCCGGGAACCTCGACCAGCGCTGAGTCCGCACCGACACCGCCGACGGGCGTCGCACCCCACCCGGGTACGACGCCCGTCGGCGGTTCCGGGACCGGCCTGCCCGGTCACCCGGTGTTCGGCCCCGACGACATGGCGCGGACCGGGGCGGCTCACGTCTCGTCGAAGCCGCCGGCGACCGGAGGCGGTCGACGGTGACGTCCGGTTCCGGTGAGGTCCGGTTCCGGTGACGTCTGGTTCCGGTGACGACCGGTGACGACCGGGAAGTTACACCAGCTCCGAAAAGCGATATGCCACAGCGGCATAATTATGCCGCTGTGGCATATCGCTCCAGGGGGAATATGCTCCTGCCGCTGGGCCGCTGGGCCGCTGGGCCGCTGGGCCGCTGGGCCGCTGGGCCGCTGGGCCGCTGGGCCGCTGGGCCGCTGGGCCGCTGGGCC